>JAHLFV010000178.1 GCA_018883625.1 Candidatus Treponema excrementipullorum | reverse complement strand
GTATCAAATGGCACGGACAGAAACGGAATTTTTTAATCATGTCGGAGATTACATGATCTATTGGTACGAGATGCCGCAAAAAACAAGTGATAAGTTTGCCCGCGGTACATCCGGAGACAGCGCGTATCCCTATCGGATATGGATTTTGGGCGATTACAGATGCAAAATCAGGGAAATAAGCTCCGATTTGTATGAGCTGGAGCTCGAAGATGTGCGTATATCACAGGGATACTACGAAAATGCCTTAAAAGAAGGATATGATATGCGGTTTGCACTGGAGGCAACCGAACCCGGGTACAGCCTTTATTGCCGGTTTGACGGGGATTACCTTTACCTCTATCTGGAGGACGGAAAAACCCTTTTTGCAACATACTGTGCTTATGACGACGAGGAAGAAGAGGCGCTGTATGATGCCATCCGCACGAATGATTTTGACATGTCGCAGTTTACCTTTCCGCGGCATGCCGACGGTACCTGCGACTATGAAAATGCCGCATCCGGAGAAGAAATATATAAAAAAAGAATTGTAAACGGTGTCTATCGGGCAAAGGAAAACCTGCGGCTCCGGGAAAAAGAAGGCACATCCGGTGCGGTTATCACCGCAATGCCGGCAGGGACCCGTGTCAAAATACTTTCATTGGGTAAGGAAGAAACAATAGACGGTATAACGGACAACTGGGTAGAAGTAGAGACTCTGATTGGGTCAAAAAACATTGAGGGTGATTTAATTCCCGGTGAAGTCGGCTGGTGCTTCGGCGGCTATTTAAAGTAAAAACTGGGGTATAAAGCCGCCGCGGTTACTTGAAGTAGATATTTGGGTGTAACACCACCACAGCTACTTAAAGTAAATACTGGGGTGTAACACCACCGCAGGTATTTAGGGTTGATATTTGGGTATAAGAACAATTTTCCGCTGTCACACTGGAATTTTTTTGTATTTTTGTGGTACAGTGTATTTGTATATATAACAATATATTATTTCTTTCCCTGAAACAAACAATCCGTAAACAGTCTATTTACGGATTGTAAATACACCTTTTACAAGGTGAAAACAGTCCTTTTACGGAAGGAATACTCACTGTTTACACTTGTTTTTCTACTGAAAGTACTTATATTTGTCACCGAAAAATATACAATTTGTCTCTGAAAAAGATAATTTTTGCTACCGAAAAATTAACGTGTAACCGGAAAAATAATATCTGTACATAGGCAACAAGGTACAAGTATGGTAAAGTAAGTAAATCAAGCAAAATTTAAGAGAGAAAAGGTATTTCTTTGATATTTTTAATAGACTCGATTTCGGAGCAGAAACTGGCGAAACTGGAAAGCCTGGTTTTTGCACCAGCAAAAATGTGCCCATATATAACAGACCTGCATTAGATGATGCAACTAATAGTGGTAAATAGCTAAGATTTAGCTATAATCCAAGAAAATATCATGATTGTGTATTATAGGAGTAGTGAGTTGAATCGTATAATATATATAGAAATAAATAAAATAGTAATCTATAATAATGAGGATTGATTCCGATATTGCTGTAAAAGGATATATAAACGATGTCTAATTTTAATAATGAAGATATAGAAAAAAAACTAGACGAATTAATTGCTTCCCAATTCGAGACTGAAGTTACTGAATTTAAGGAAGCAAAAAATTCATTCTCTTTCGATGAGTTAGGTCAATATTTTTCTGCACTGAGTAATGAGGCAAACCTTCATAATAAAAACTGTGCATGGCTTATCTTTGGCATAGAAGATAAAAAGCATAAGATAGTTGGAACAAAGTACAGAAATAATGACAAAGAACTTAACAGCTTGAAAGAAGAAATTGCTCGACAAACTTCTGAAAATCTTACATTTATAGAAATATACAAATGTACAAGAAAAGATGCAGAAGGCAATGATAAAAGGGTTCTGCTTTTTCAGATTCCACCGGCTCCAAAAGGAATTCCTATTGCATTTAAGAGAATGTATTATGGCAGAGACGGAGAATCTCTTGTTGGTTTAAGTATAGAAAAAATAGAACGTATACGATCTCAAAGTAAATCTGAAGATTGGAGTGCAAAACTTATTACCGAAGCATCCATTGAAGATTTGGATTCAGATGCAATTCAATTTGCCAGACACGTTTATATTCAGAAAAATCCTAAACTTGCAGAAGAAGTACCTACATGGGATGACCAAACATTTCTTAATAAAGCAAAACTAACCATTAATGGTAAAATTACAAATACAGCAATAGTCCTCTTGGGAAAATCAGAATCCGAACATTATATTAGTCCAGCCACTAGTAAAATTACTTGGATTCTAAAAGACAAAGATGGAATTGAAAAAGATTATGAACATTTCACATGTCCTTTAATTCTTTCAATACAAGAAGTTTATAAAAAAATCCGAAATATCAAATACAGATATATTGCAGAAGGAAATCTTTTTCCGGATGAAGTTCAACAATATGACCCATACACAATTCGAGAAGCCTTAAACAACTGTATTGCCCATCAAGATTATACGATGGGTGGAAAAATAATTCTTATAGAAAAAGAAGATGGAGAATTAATTTTTTCTAATTCTGGAGATTTTATTCCAAGTTCAATTGAAGATGTAATTAAATCTGATGCACCAGAAAATAGATATCGTAACTCTTTCCTTGCTAATGCAATGGTCAATCTTAATATGATTGATACAATTGGAAGCGGAATTAAAAAACTATTTAATATTCAAAGGGATAAATTTTTCCCTTTGCCTGAGTATGACCTATCTGATCACAAAGTAAAAGTTACCATAACTGGAAAAGTGTTAGATTCAAATTATGCAAGAAAACTTGCAGAAGATAAAACTCTCTCTCTATTTGAAATCATGCTTTTAGATAAGGTTCAAAAAAACAAAAAACTTACAAACGAAGAGTATAAACTTCTTAAATCCAAAAATCTGATAGAAGGAAAACGTAATAATTATTTTATCTCTTCTACTGTAGCTGAAATAACAAATCAAAAACCAGATTATATGAAGCTGAGAGGAATTAATGATGATTACTGTAAAAAAATAATTATTGATTATATTAAAAAGTTTAAGACAGCTAAGAAAGCTGATTTAGAAGAAATTCTTTTGGAAAAACTTGGTGACTCCATGACGGATATTCAGAAGAAAAATAAGATAAAAAATATTCTTCAAAGTTTAAGACGGGACGGAGTTATAGAACCTCATGGTAAGGAATGGATACTTTGTAAAAAATAAAATGTCTAAAAATGTCTAAACTTAGACATTTTTAGACATTTTCGGATAAAGAAGAATTTATACAAAAGGTAGGGGAAAACAGATAGCATGAACAAAGCACTTATAAAAAACTTTGCGATTGATGCTCGTGTACGGCTGATACAAATGGCAGTTGACAATACCGGTCTTGTTGGCATTGCAAAGGACAAAATAGATGCTCCTATTCAGAAAGGCGACAACTTTGAGATTTATAAAACCCTTGCCGGAAAACAAAATATGTTACAATAAATAAATACAAAATTATGGAGAAAATAAAACATGGAAAAACTGATTGTTTATGGCAGCCAATATGGAACAACCAAAAGATACGCAGAAAAATTTTCCGAAATGACCGGCGTGCCTTGCCTAAGCTATGAAAATGTAAAAACCCTGTCGGGTTACGGTTTGGTAATACATTTTGGCGGCTTGTATGCAGGCGGTGTTAAAGGTTTAAAGGCAACGGTCAAAGCATTGCAAGAAAACACAAAGTTAATCATTGTTACCGTTGGACTTGCCGATGTAACAAATGAAGAGAACACAAACAATATTAAAAAATCCATCAGCCGGCAAGTTCCAGACCGGATTATGAAGGACACGACTATCTTTAATTTAAGGGGCGGCATTGACTATCAAAAACTGAACTTTATGCACAAAACCATGATGACCCTTTTGTATAATAAAGCCAAGAATCTTCCGGAAGAAAAGAAAGATGCGGAAACAAGGGCAATGATAGAAACTTTTAATAAAGCAGTGGATTTTACCGACTACAATGCACTGAAAGCGATTATGGATGTCTTGTAGAGTCAACCGGGAAACACCGATTTTCCGTTATCCCGGTTCGTTTTCCGTACCGAAATTGCGCGGAGAGTTTTAATGGAAATACTTGAGTTTGGAGATAAAAACAAAAGAAAGCTGATCCTTATCCACGGATTCCAATGTCCGTATCAAATATGGGAAGAATATATCGGGCATTATGAAAATGACTTTCACATTATCGTTCCCGTCATGCCCGGCCATCATCCACAAAAACAGGAAGATTTCTCTTCTTTTTTACAGGTTTCCGAAGCACTGGAGGATTATTATCTGTCCCGCTACGGGAAAGAGGTGTATGCCGTTTTCGGTATGTCTATGGGCGGGGTTTTGGCAGCCACCCTGTGGCAAAACGGACGTCTGCATATCGAAAAGATAATCTTTGACGGCTCTCCTTTGGTCCCGTTCAAAGGGATTGTGAAGAATGTGATTCTGCGATTCTATCTGAACGTAACCCGTAAAACCCGGCAAAGAGATCCCAAAACATTGGCTCAGGCGGAAAAAATTTGTCCGCCCAAATACATGCACCACTTTCTGCAGGTAATTGATGGGATGTCGGATACGACGGTCAGAAATTATATCGATGGGATAAGCCGTTTCCGGTTGCGTGATAACTTAAACACCGGTGACACAAAGATTTATTATTATTACGGATCCGCTTTTAACGAAATGCTTGCGAAAAAATCGGCCCGATTGATAGCCGCCCATTTTACCGGCAGCACGGTGATCTGCTTTAAAGGAAAAGGCCATTGCGAAAACACCCTGTTTCACCCCGACCTGATGATGAAAGAACTGGACCCGATTTTGATACCGTCTTCGTTATAAAGGAAATGTAAGCATCAAAAGACTGGGCAAAAATAATGCCGTAATGCCCATATAATAAAACTGAAAACAGGAAACAGAAACAGGGGTAAAGAATTCCTTAAAATATTTTACAGAAATATAAAAATAAATTTGAGTAGAAAAAAACTTCCGGCTGTGGTAGAATGAATCTGTTAGCATATACTAACTAAAAGGCACATTATGACTCACTTTAAAATCAGAAAAAATTCTCTACAGGAAACACTAATCATTCCGCTATATGCCCGGTGGCTTTGTTCCCAAAAGTTTCCCGGATTGTTTCAGGATAAAACTGCCGGGGAATTGATAAAAAAAGTAGACTACGACTTTTCGTCACTAGAAAAACGGTCTGAAAGTATCATGTATAGCTTTGGTGCTTTGGAAGTAGCCATGCGCCAGAATGATCTTGCATGGGAGATAAGAGACTATCTCCATCACCATCCAAAAGCCGCAGTCATTAATCTTGGTTGCGGATTGGACAACACCGGAAAATTGTGTGATAACGGTCAGTGCCATATCTGGAATATTGACTTGCCAGATGTGATTGAGTTGCGGAATCAATTGCTTCCTGCCGGAGAACGGGAAAAGAACCTGGCTTTTGATTTGATAAATCCAAACTGGATGAAAGCCCTCCGGTTTGAACCTGAGAATGGCGCTGTCATATTTGCTGCAGGAGTATTTTACTATTTCACGACACAACAGGTACAACAGGTGGTCACTGATATGGCGAAAAGTTTTCCCGGAGGCAGACTTGTCTTTGATGCGGCAGGCAAAACCGCTGTCAAACTGATGTTGAAAACCTGGATAAAACAGGCGGGAATCAGGGACATCGGAGCATATTTTTCCGTAAAGAATGCCAAAAAGGAGATGGAGTGTTGGTCACCGCTACTTTCCGTTTCCACCTGCGGATATATGCAGGGATATCAAAAGTTAGAGGGTCCCGGCATAAAACCCATTCACCGCTTTTTAGCCAAAATTGCCGACGGACCGTTGCGTTTGCAAATTGTGCAAGTGGAGTTTAAAGAAAACATTGTATGATTTAAAGCCCTCATCATAGCCGGCAGCTTTAATGGTGCCGAATACGTTCCGAATGATGACGGGTTAAAAAATAGTTTAAAGATAAACTCAAAAGGCAAACAAACAGGTTATGCAATTTACCTTTGCCTTACTTCCTCTTATCGTATAAAATCCTTGATGGGTAAAACACAAAATCCCACAGACAAAGAGGTGGCAGGAATGGAAGAACAGGGGAAAGAACACCGGGTCAGGATTTATGACATTGCGGAGGAACTGGGGCTTAGCACTGCAACGGTTTCCAATGTGATTCACGGAAAAACAAAAAAAATTTCCGATAAAACCGTGAAACGGGTCATGGCACTTTTGGAAAAGCGGCAGTATTTTCCCGGGGTGGCAGACATCTTACTGGCACAGAACGATTCCAGAATCATCGGGGTATTTGTCAACGACCACGAAAAATACGAAGGCCACACCCTGGAGGATTTTTTTATTTCTTCTTCCATCAATTATCTTTCCACTGAAATCGAAAACAGCGGACGGTTTATGATAATAAAAAAAGCAAAACAGGCTGAAGAAATCATCCGGTTTGCTTCCATGTGGAACATGGAGGGAATTGTTGTCATAGGTTTTTGCCAACAGGATTATCTTTATCTTAGGAACCACATGCGGATTCCCTTTGTAGTTTATGACGGCATTTGCGAAAAGTCCGAAAGCATTTTTAATATTGCCTTGGATAATTACAACGGTGGACTTCAGATAGGACGGTACTTCAAAGAAGCCGGACATCGGAAAGCCTTGTGTGTTTCGGATAATAACATAGGAATTGACTTAGACAGAATGGAGGGATTCCGGGAAGGTTTTACCGAAAATGTGGATTTTCTGCTGGTTCCCATGAAAAAAGAAGAACGCCGGGAGTTTTACTTTCAGCACCTGGAAAAAATAAAAAGCGTTACCGCTATTTTTGCGGTTTCGGATTACTACGCCATTGACCTGATGAGTTTTTTGAACGGACAGGGAATCTCTGTTCCGGAAGATATTTCCCTTGCGGGCTTTGACGATATTCCCGTTTGCCAAATGATAAACCCTCCCCTTACAACAATAAAACAGGACAATCATCTGCGAGCAAAACTGGCGGTAGAAAAACTGAAGGAGTTAAAAGAAAACAAAGAAACCGACCCAGAAATCATCTTACCGGTTTCCCTGGTGGTGCGGAAAAGCACTGCCCCGCTTTAACAGAAACAAAAAAACACTCTGTTTCTTTACAGGTTACGCATTTAACCTTTGACACAGGATATGCCGGTTTGTAAAATATTATCAAAAACAAACAACGGAGGTCTTCTGTGAAAAAAAATGACAGTTTTTTCAAAACAGTTTGCAGTCTTGCAGTTCCCGTAGCTTTGCAATCCATGCTCCAGTCTTCTTTTAGTATTGTTGACCAAATCATGATTGGACAGCTAGGCAGTGTCAGTGTAGCAGCAGTGGGCCTTGCAGGAAGGTTTGCTTCTATATATTCGGTGGTAATTTCTGCCATCGGTGCCGTAGCCGGAATCATGATTGCCCAGTATTTGGGACAAAAAAATACATACGAAGTCAGAAGAAGTTTTTATACAAACCTGATTTTGGGTACAGTCATCGCTGCATTGTTTATGTTTTTCTGCATACTTTTTCCGGAACCCATCATGGGGCTGTACACAAAAGACACTGCCACCCGGGAAGAAGCGGGAAAATACCTTGCCATCGTTGCCGGAACCTTTATGCCCCTGGCAGGAGCTACACTGCTTTCGACTTTGTTCCGCTGCATAGAAAAAGCCCGCCTCCCTTTATACGCAACCATTGCCTCCGCCCTATTGAACACCGGTTTGAATTATATTTTAATTTTCGGTAAGTTGGGTTTCGCTCCCATGGGAGTACAGGGAGCTGCCATTGCTACCCTTGTTTCCCAGTGTGCAAATCTGGTTCTGATGATTTTGATGTTTCCCCACAAGAACTCAGTCTTAAAAAAAACAGAGCAGAAAGAAATAGAAAGCTCCTCTTTAAACTGGAAACAGTACCTTTCAATACTGCTTCCCATTCTTGCCTGCGAAGTCCTTTGGAGTTTGGGCGAAAATGTTTACGCCGGTATTTACGGCCACATGGGAACAAAAGCGGCTGCCGCCATGACATTGATAAATCCTATACAAGGACTGGTGATTGGAGCTCTCTGCGGTTTATCACAGGCAGCAGGCGTCATCATAGGAAAAAAACTTGGCAACGGAGACTATAGCGATGCTTACAAAGCATCAAAAAAATTGATTTTTTACGGAGCGGTAGGTTCTCTTATTCTTTCAGTTCTTGTTGTTTTAACCGCAGGCTTTTATGTGCAAATTTACCGGGTTGAAGAAGTGGTAAAACAATTAACCGTCCGGATACTTTATGCCTATGCCCTGGTGGCGCCTTTCAAAGTACTGAATATGATTCTGGGAGGAGGAATTATCCGCAGCGGAGGCCGCACAAAATATGTTATGTTCATCGACATAATCGGTACTTGGTGCTTTGGTGTTCCGCTGGGATTTTTGGCAGCCTTTGTATTAAAGCTATCCATTCCCTATGTGTATTTTATCCTGTCTTTGGAAGAATGCGTCCGCTTTGCAATATCGGTGGGAGTTTTCCGCAAGAAGAAGTGGATGCAACAACTGGAAGCGTAAAGCAAGCGCACCCATAACCCAGGAAGTAAACTATGATATTCCAAACTGAAAGATTATATTTTAGGGAAATGAATCAGGGGGATTTTGATGCTTTATGCCAAATCCTTCAGGACAAAGAAACCATGTATGCCTACGAAGGCCCTTTCAGTGACCAAGAAGTACAGGAATGGTTGGACAGACAGATTGCCCGCTATCAAAAATGGAATTTTGGCTTATGGGCAGTTATACTGAAAGAAACCGGCAGGATGATTGGACAGTGCGGGCTTACCATGCAGCCCTGGAAAGAAACCGAAGTACTGGAAATCGGATACCTTTTTAACCGGGCGTACTGGCACAACGGATATGCAACGGAAACGGCACAAGCCTGCAAAAATTATGCCTTTGAAACCTTACAGGCAGAGGAAGTGTGTTCGATTATCAGAGACACCAACATCGCCTCTCAAAATGTTGCCATAAGAAACGGAATGGCAAAGACAGACTCTTGGACAAAACATTACCGGGGTGTGGATATGCCCCACTACCGCTATATTGTCCGCAGAGCCCATTGGCTGTTGACCCTAAAGGAAAGCAGATTGGAAAAACTTTTTTTCCAAATCCAGAATGAGCGGCTAACCAAACTTTTAGAAGAAAATGGATGATTAAAAATCCTGAAGCACTTACCGTTACACATAGCCTTTTACATTCCAATTAATACTTTTGCCGTTTGAACTTTGCCACATCCAACACAGATGAAACTTTGAGACAAATGTAT
>JAHLFV010000177.1 GCA_018883625.1 Candidatus Treponema excrementipullorum | reverse complement strand
CATACAGGCAATGAGAATATCTTCTGTTCCACGGTTTTTTATGTCCGTTAGAACACTCATCCAGAATTTGGCACCTTCTGTATCAGCCAGCCAAAGACCTAAAACCTCTTTCCTGCCTTCCCAGTTGATTGCTAAGGCCACGTAAAGGGCTTTGTTGATATTTTTACCGTCCTGTCTTGAATTTACCCGAAGGGCATCCAAGAAAAGAATCGGAT
Source organism: Candidatus Treponema excrementipullorum (assembly GCA_018883625.1). Lineage (GTDB taxonomy): Bacteria > Spirochaetota > Spirochaetia > Treponematales > Treponemataceae > Treponema_F > Treponema_F excrementipullorum. The sequence continues at coordinate 9,683 of JAHLFV010000177.1, read as the reverse complement.
ATGTTTTTTCAAGGGGTCTGTTCTGCCATTCCCGGACATCAGCCATGACAGATTCGGTTATGTTTGAAATCGTTTCAGCCGAAACTTCCACTCCGTAAACCTGTTGCAGATGACGCTGAATATCACGGGTACTCATCCCGAATGAATACATCGAAATAATCTGGTCGTTGAAAAGCGGAGTCCGTTTTTCATGTTTGGGAATGATAACCGGCTCAAAGGTGCTGTTTCTGTCCCGCGGCACCTGAATCTCTATGGTGTCATTGTCATCGGTTATAACAGTTTTTTGTGTGTAACCGTTCCAGCTGTTACCGGAATTGTCACCGGCATTGTCATTCTTTTTATAGCCCAAATGTTCGTCCATTTCGGCATCCAAAGCTCTGGAGTAAAAACGGCGTGTCAATTGTTTGAGTAAACCGTTTTCTCCTGCTAATGCTTCTGCTGTCATTCCATGAAATCAATCTGATCCAGCATTCGGTCAATGACATCTTTTTCTTTTTTCTTGGCCAACATTGTACTCCTCCTTATAGAGTATCATATTTGTCAGCCATTTACACAGAATTTTTTACAGGGTCTCATCGGTTTCATTTTTATACTGTACTCAAGGATTTTTGCCAAGCAGGAAACCATACACGTGGGACTTCAACTTGTTATTGCTGTACAAGCCGATAGTTACACCTAGCATCTGTAATATTTTTATTGCAGATGCTGGGAGAATAGCAACATACAAGAATACTTCAGATGTAATTAGTCTCGGGCTGTGAGAATTTCTGTGTGATCTTTGAACACTGCCACAGTGTGTTCTTCATGGGCAGAAAAAGCACCGTCACAGGTTAGTACTGTCCAACCGTCCTGTGCTACGTCTACATCGGCAGTTCCTAAATTAATCATAGGTTCGATAGCCAATACCATTCCCGGCTGTATTCTAGGATTAGGCCCCCGACTAGGTACATTAGGTATGGAAGGATCTTCGTGGACATCCAAGCCCACTCCGTGACCACAGTAATCGTAGACTACACCGTATCCGGCTGCCTCTGCTACTTCAAATACAGCTTTAGAAATGTCTCCTATTCTGTTGCCCACTTTACATGCAGCAATACCTGCTGCCAAACACTGTCTGGTGACTTCTACCAGCTTCTTATGAGCGGGAGCAACGTCTCCTATCATCAGGGTAACGGCGGAGTCACTGATATATCCGTCTAAATCTATACCTACATCAAGAGAAACCAAGTCTCCGTTTTTAATGTGGCGTTTTTTTGAAGGAATGCCATGAATTACTTCATTGTTTACGGAAATACAGGCTGCACCGGGAAAATCTTCTCTGTACCAGGCGGGTTTTCCCCCATGCCGTGTGATATATTCTACACACAGATCGTCTATATCTTTTGTGCTCATGCCGGCTGTTACTTTGGGTATAATATGATTATACATATCTGCCAAAAGCTTACATGATTTTCTGATTCCCTGTATTTGTGTTTCGTTTTTTAATCGAATCATACCGCCTCCAACACTTGTTTTCTCAGCTGATTTTTTATTTTTACTTTACTGTCTAATTTAAGGGCCTCTTCCAAACAAATCTTTGCAGTAGCATAATCATGCATCCGCACATAAGCTCCGGTCATTCGTACTAAAAGGGCTGCATCGTCTTTGTTGCTCAAAGCTAAATCTAAAGCCTGCTCCCAAGCGTCTAAAGCCAGTTCATCGGAGACAAATCCTTCCAATCGGAAAAAAAGAACATTCCGCGCTAACAGCAACACTTCCGGAAAAAAGTGTCGGAAATAAGAAAAGCGTTGCTCCATGGCAATAATCTGTATTAAAAGCAATGCGGCATCGTAATACTTTGACCGTAACACCAGTTCTTCACAAAGTATAAAACCGATATCCATAAAATCTTCCCGAGTAAACCAATCGGAAAGACTAAAATTAACGGAAGAAGATGACATACGAATAAACTCTTCTACTGCGTCGTCTTCTCTTTTATGTAGTAAATCAAAGAAAATCAGCTTTGCTCGGCTTTCCGGGTCTGATCTGCTTATCAACCATTGGCGATAGTCAAAACTGTTTTTGCTTTTGGAAGATGTTGTATACCGCTGTCCCATTATCCGGGACATGTCAAACATTGCCCGTCGCTGAAAATCAGAAAGGATTTCGTAGGCTTGCACCAACCGATGAAAGGCTTCCAGATTCTCTTTTCCAGAACCGGTGGCAAAAGTACCGTCTTCCCCGGAGGTATCGGGATGAAGTTCTTTGGCTTTTTTCCGGTAGGCTCGCTTTATCTCTGCCATAGAGGCATTGGCAGGCACTCCCAGTATTTTATAACAGTCTTCCAAAATGCACCCTGGCTCAGCCTAAAAAGGTTCCCACATGTGTTGCATGTTCGGGACTTTGCACTATGTCAAAATAGTCTACAAACATGCCTTCTTTTTCCATGGCTTTCATTAAAGCTTTACATGCTTTTTCCGCTCCAAAAAGGGAGGGCAGTACCAAAGCACAGGATTTTTTTCCCCCTACAACACCACAGTTTGCCAATACTTCCGATACAATCGGCGGCACTTTTCCGCCAAAAAATCCTAAAGTAGGAGTAAGCAAGGCTATGTATTCATAAGGAGTAAAACGGAAGGTGCTCAAGTCTTTTTGTCCGTCAATTACCTCTACCGTGTGTCCTTTTTTTGAAGCAGAATCCACCAAATTTCTGATTATCTGGCTGTGCTTTGTATTTTCCGGGTTAAGAAAATGCATTAAAACTATTCTCATACAAGAATCCTAAGCTAATTTATACAACTGCTCTACCATTTTTTCCCGCACAACCAACACAGAGCAATTGGCATGCAAAAGAATTTCCATACTGGAGCTGGAAACTGCATCATGTTTTTCTACCTTGCTTGAATTCATCTCTGACTGGAAACCGCCTAAAAGAATCAAGCCGGCTTTCATTTCGTCAGCTGCCAAAATAACTTCTGACCAAACGGCACCTTTTCTCAGTTCTGTTTCGATTTTAACGCCTTTTGCCTTTCCTAACTCTGCAACGTAATCTAAGTAACGTTTACCGTCATTTTGAAGGTTTTCTTCATACATGGCACTTTCGTCTGCAACAAAGAATTTACTCAAGGTCAGCTGCTTCAGAGAAGCCGTATCAACTACGTATACGGCCTTTAAATTACACCGATACAACTTTGACAACAAAATTCCGTACTGAGCTGCATGGATAGAGGCTTCGGAACCGTTAATCAAAATAACAATATTTTGGAAAAGGGGTTTAATCATATCTTCCTCCTGTACACCGGCTTCTTTATGACTGTCGGGATTTCAGAGACTTTAGTACAAACACGTTTTCTCGTTCTCTCTCTTCCAGAACGCTTTCAATGTACACTTTTGTCTCCCGGGTTTGGGGAATAACCAACTTATCCAAGGCGTTAACTCGGCGTTGGGTTTTCTTTACTTCCGTTGCCAATCTCCAAACAATGGTCCTGATAGAAGCCATCTCTGTAAGTAGCTTTAGCAGTTGAAAAAAATCTACCATAACCTTATCGGAATCTGCATAAGATCCCAAAAAGGAATAGAACAGTTGACGAGCCGGAAGTTTTACCTCTACCGACCCGAACTCCATACCAGCTATTGTAACAGGTTTTTCCGTAATTGTAAAATTATATTTTACACCATGAGAAATTCTTTCTACCCGGTCTCTACCTACAGCCATGAGCATATTTTTCAGTGCAGGGTACGCTGTTTGAATGGTCTTTTCTATGTCCCGTTCCAACAGCTTTACTTTTTCTACCATGCGCATAAGTTCCATAACCAAGATTTCACGCTTTTGCTCCAAAAGCTCGTATCCGTCTTCGGAAATGGAAAGTTGTTCCTTTACCATAAGTAAGTTGGACTTTGTAGGTGCAATATTTAATCGTGCCATACACTACCTTCCGGCATTTGCTACCGCACTGTTCATGTATTTATCAATGAGCTCCGGCTTAATACGCAACAAATCCCCTCTGGGAAGCAAAGAAAGCATTTTCCAACCGATATTTAAGGTTTCTTCGATTGAGCGGTCTTCTGTTTCTTTTTGTCCCAAAAATTCTTCTTCAAAATGCTTACCGAAATTCAAATACCTCTTATCGGAATCGGATAATTCTTCTTCTCCGATAATGGCAGCCAAATTGCGGATACTTTTTACCTTTGAGTATGCGGCAAAGAGCTGACTGGAAACATCTTTATGATCTTCCCGGGTCATGCCCTCTCCGATACCGTCTTTCATCAAACGAGAAAGGCTAGGTAGTCCTGCTACAGGCGGATACATTCCCTTTTGGCTCAACTCTCTGTCCAATACGATTTGGCCTTCAGTAATGTACCCTGTAAGGTCAGGAATAGGATGAGAAATATCATCGTTAGGCATGGTAAGAATAGGGATTTGGGTAATAGAACCTTTTGACCCTTTGATTTTTCCTGCCCGTTCGTACAATTCTGCCAAGTCAGAATACAAATATCCCGGATATCCTTTTCGCCCGGGAACTTCCCCTCTGGTAGTGGAGATTTCCCGCAAAGCTTCGCAGTAGTTTGTCATATCGGTCATTACTACAAGAACGTGCATGCCTTTTTCGTAAGCCAAGTATTCCGCTGCCGTCAATGCACAACGGGGCGTAATAATACGTTCGATAGAAGGAGCATCTGCCAAGGACTGGAACATAACAACCCGTGACAAAACTCCGGACTCTTCAAAAGTATTGATAAAGAACTGTGCTACGTCGTATTTAATACCCATTCCGGCAAAAACCATAACAAAGTCTTCGTCTGAGTTTAGAATCTTTGCCTGACGGATAATTTGTGCTGCCAAGCGGTTGTGGGGCAATCCGTTACCGGAAAAAATCGGTAATTTTTGTCCACGGATCAAGGTATTCATTCCGTCAATGGAACTGATTCCTGTTTGAATAAAGTCCCGAGGATACACCCGGGCGTAGGGATTGATGGGGTATCCGTTGACGTTTACCTTTTTGGAAGAAATAATTTCCGGATAACCGTCGATGGGGTGTCCTAAGCCGTTAAAAATACGACCGAGCAGTCCCTCCCCTACCCGCAATTCCATGGGAGTATCAAGAAACTCCACGTGGGATTCAGACAAATCGATACCTGTTGTGGAACCGAAAATCTGGACAACGGCATACTCTTCGGAAATATCGATAATTCGTCCTGTGCGTTTTTGACCGTATCGATCCCGGACATCTACAATTTCGCCATAAAAAACATTTTCGCTACGGCGGACGATGATAATCGGTCCGTCAACGGCGTTTACACCTTTATATTCTACACCTTTCATGCTGTTGCCACCTTGCGATACATCCGCTCTATTCCACCAATTTGCTCTTCCAAGTGAGATTCGATTGCTTTTATCATTTCCAATTTGTCGTTGGGCACTGTTGTTTTTATACGGACAATTTCCTCCCGTATGGGCAAATCCAACAGTTTTAGCAAAGGAGCACCCATTTTTATGGTAGCCAAAGCTTTGTGGTAATAACTCATGATTAGTTGTAAAATCAAAATCTGCTTTTCGGGAACAGAGTACACGTCTATGTCGTCAAAGGCATTCTGCTGTAAAAATCCGTTTTTAATCATATCTGCAACAATCAAAACCAAGCGTTCGGAATCCGGCAAAGCATCGGGGCCAATAAGGCGAACAATCTGTTCCAATCGCTGTTCTCGTTTTAGCAAATCCAATGCATCCAAACGGATAGAAGCCCAGCGGGGATCAAGTTTATCCCACCATTCCCGCACTTCATCTGCGTATTCGGAATAAGATTCTATCCACCCGATGGCAGGATAATGGCGGGCATTTGCCAATTCTCTGTCCAAAGCCCAGAAACAGCGGATAAAGCGTTTGGTGTGCTGGGTAACCGGCTCGGAAAAGTCACCGCCGGGAGGAGAAACCGCACCGATAACAGAAACAGAGCCTTCTTTATTACACAGAGTATTTACCCGACCGGCTCGCTCATAAAACTCTGCCAATCTGGTAGGCAAATAAGCCGGGAATCCTTCTTCTGCCGGCATTTCTTCCATACGACCGGAAAGCTCACGGAGAGCTTCTGCCCAACGACTGGTGGAGTCTGCCATAATAGCTACTGCCATACCCATATCTCTGTAGTATTCAGCCAAAGTGATACCGGAATACAAAGAAACTTCTCGGGCTGCTACCGGCATGTTAGATGTGTTGGCAATAAGAATGGTCCGTTCCATCAAAGAACGTCCTGTTCTTGGGTCGATAAGTGAAGGGAATTCCGTAAGAACATCTGTCATTTCATTTCCCCGCTCACCGCAACCAATATATACAATCAAGTCAGCATCACACCACTTTGCAACGGCGTGCTGTGTCATGGTCTTTCCTGTACCGAATCCGCCGGGAATAGCCGCAGTTCCACCCTTTGACAAGGGGAAAAATACGTCGATAACCCGCTGTCCTGTTACCAAGGGTTCTGTAACCGTTAATTTTTGGGCATAAGGTCGCGGTTTTCTTACCGGCCAATACTGGGACAGACAAATTTCTTCATCCAGTTCTGTCACTGCTACTACATCTGAAACAGTATACTGTCCCTCTTTCACAATGGTCTTTATTACCCGACCCCGTACTGTGGGAGGAACAAGGATTTTATGGAGAATAGATGCCGTTTCCTGAACGGTACCTACAGGCACTCCCGGTGCAATGGCATCTCCCTCAGATACAAGAGGAGTAAACTTCCATTTTTTCTCTGTGTCTAAAGGCTCCGCTCGTTGTCCCGGTAACAGAAAAGCATTACCGTCTTTATACATGGTTGCCAAGGGGCGTTGGATACCGTCATAAATCGTACCTACAAGTCCCGGTCCCAATCGCACAGACAGGGGCCTCTCTTCACACACTACCTTTTCACCTATTTTCATTCCGGTAACATCTTCGTATACCTGAATGGTGGCTTTACCTGCTGCCAATCGGATAATCTCTCCGATAAGTCGGGCTTCACCTACATTTACAACATCATACAAACCGCATCCATCCAATCCCTCTGCGTACACAATGGGACCGGAAATACGGGTAATTTTTCCTTCTATCATACGGGAAGTCCTCCATGAAACAGTGTCACGGCCAACTCTTCACTATGGGTGTCCAACAATTCTGCTATAACTTCTCCCAAAGTTGCCCTACACCGAACGGAACCGTCTTCTGCTTCCAAAAGAATACCTTTATGTATTTCTAAACCTTCCGGCTCTTCCAAATTTGATTTTGAAAAATCCAATTCCGTACAAGAAAGTACGTTCTCTTTGCCGAAAATATTTTCCAGCATTTCTTTGCCGGCATTAAAATCAAAATTTATAAGACGGGCAGTAAGTTTTTTATTTTCAAAAACTTTTTTATACCCTTTTACTAACTTTTCTATCAATTGTTGTTGCTTCTCTGAGCCTATGTTTTGCAAATATCTGTTAATGGCTGACATTACAGAGTGACCTTCAAAAGATACAAGAAAACGCTCCTGCTCCAGAGGAACAGCCGCATCGGAATCTTTTTTCAGCGCTGCCAATTTTTCTTTATAGTAGGCTTCTTTTTCTTTTCTGATGGCACTGATACGCCCATCTACACCGGCCAACACCTTCGCACACTCACTGTCTGCATTGGCCAATATTCGTTCAGCCTTTTTTCTGGCATCTTCATGTATCTCTTTATCCAGGATCTCTGTTGATCGAAGCTCTTCCATGTTTTTTACCTTACCTTAGATGTGAATACCTATCGCTTCACGGATTGAATCCGTCAGGGATTTTTTTCCGTCAACGTGACCATGCAAACCGGGAATTTCTACAATAAGGGGATAATCAGCACCCATTTGCCATTGTAGCACTTCTTCCTCGATCATAAGGGTCACGTCTTCCGTGAGAATAAGTATCTTTGGCCTGCCGGCTGTTACAGCCGTAGTTACAGAACTGCCGTCACCGCCGGTAACTCTGTTAAAGGCTTCTAAAGCCTCTTCTCTGTTTGCTACAGCAGTACCGGCGACACCTACAAGAGCAAAAGCCAAAACTAACTCTCGCTCTCCGATTACATAGTATTCCACTGCCGGATCCAAACCTTACAGAAGAATGATCAAAAGGGCAACCAAGAATCCCCACAAACAAATACCTTCTGCCAAACCAACAAAAGGAATTGCTTTACCGGAAAGTTCTGCATTTTCACTCATGGCACCCATGGCAGCAGCACCGATTTTACCTACAGCCATACCACCGGCAATACATGCCAATCCTACAGCCAAACCGGCTGCAATATACTTTGCTACACCTACAGTTGCAGAAGTAGTTTCTGCAGGAGCTGTTCCTTCAGCAAATGCTCCGGCAACGGCAACAAACATCAAAACCATTGCAACGATAAATACTTTGTTCATTTTCATAATGTAACCTCTTTATATATTTTTTCCGGTATACCGAAAATCTTTTCGCTTTAATAAGTCGTAAAGAAGTTCTCCGGCAATTCCGGTAAAGTTCTGTTTAGTTGACTTTATACTTAAAGCCAAAAGGTTGAAATTCCCGTCCTGTTTCTGTAAAAAACTTGGAAAAGAACTCATAGTACTGCAAACGAATGACCTGAATGGCAACAGCCATTCCTTCCAGTACAATAACAACAACGTTACCCAACACGGCAACCGCCAGTCCTCCGACACCGCCACCCACCAAATTGGTTAACTCAAAAATGATAAAACCTAATACTGCATGTGACAGGGCAAAGGCACCTACACGGAGAAAGCTGACAGAGTTTGAAAGATAACTGGACAGTATTTCCAACAGCTCTACCACACCTTCTATAATGGCGATACCGAATCCGTTTTCAAAAATAGGTCGCTTTCCAGAAATAAGTTTCTCCAAAGGATGAGCGAAGAACACACCAAAAAGAGTGATTCCGATAATAACCCAATCCAACCAAAACAGCGGTACAGAGAAAAAAGCAATTCTGATACCCATAAATACTACGTACCAAAAGAACAATGCACCGGAAAGTCCTGTTTTACCGAATAAAGCTTTTCCCGGTCGGTGAAGAGAAAACTGGTTCACGATATTTATTATCAACCCAATAGAGTTAATTATAAAACCGATTGCCAAGGTAAAACCGAAAAAGTAGAAAAGCTTATCCAGAGCTTCTGCGGAAGGCATCAAGTGCAAAATAGGATGATGAGGAGTTCCGAAAAGCCCAGAAAGAAATTCACTGACAGGTCTGAGTATTTCCGTATTGGCAAAAAACTCACCGGTTAAAAGTCCCATAATCGTACTGCTACATCCGATAGCCACAAATATGTAACCGAATTTGCTCCAATTGGATAAAGCTTTTATTTTGTTTAATACAAGCAAAATTCCCAATACAACAAAAACCAAACCTTGACCGGCATCACCAAACATAATACCGAAAAGCAAGGTAAAGAAAAAAGCTACAAGAGGCGTAGGATCTATGGTACCGTACAACGGGGAACCGTAACTGAAAACCAGTCTGTCAAAACTTCCTACCACTTTTCCGTGGGTTAGTTTTACCGGGACTTGTTCCCGCCCGTTCAGAACAGAAGGAACTTCCTTGGGTTCATACAATCGGATGGCAATGCGGCCTTCTGTTAAATTATCCAAGTCCTTCATAATGTTTTGGGAATCTTTCAAGGGAATCCAGCCGGAAATTCTGTACACCAATTGGGTAGATTCCAATC
>JAHLFV010000176.1 GCA_018883625.1 Candidatus Treponema excrementipullorum | reverse complement strand
CCTTTGTGTATAATATTGTAATTAGGAGTGAGTGTGTGAGTAAGTCACCTAAGAAATCATTGCTTTCCTTACCATTGAAGGTAATTTTGACGGAAGAGGGAGCTTCTTATTTTATTCAAAACAAAAAAAAGCTTTCTCGGATGAGATTGGCTGATAACATAGAAGAGTATGGTGTATCTTTAAATAATTTTTCTCCTCAGACTATACAACACATGATTCTTGTAGGTTATATTTCAAAGTTGGAAATATCAGTTCCCGAATTTGCTTCTTGCCGTCAAGACGTGTTAGATTTATCAAAACTCATAGTTTTTTCACTCCTTTACAAACAGTTTGACAGAGCTGTTTTTTCTTCTCTCATTGAAACAGAATGTGTCAGGAAACATAACAGGACAAATCCATCTCAACTGATAGATAAGCGGGACAGTGTTTCAGATCAGCAAATTAATTTTTTCTTGAGAGGAAAGGACAATGTAGTGGCTGAGGCAAAAAAAGCCTTATTGGAACCTCTCTGGTGTTCTTTTGTCAACGGAAAGGAATTAACCATCGAGGAACAAAATATCTGTATGTTGATGACAGAGAAGTTTCTTACTAGAATGAGTCGTATCAATTGGTACATTGTCATAAAGTTTTTTAAAGAAAAGGGTGGCGAAGAGATAGTTAATTGCATTCATGGTTTGTTAAAAGATTATGTAGAAAAAAGTAAGGTAGCTGAATATATTTCCGTTATGGTCATGGAGCTTGCTCTGAACAGTGAAACGGCTAACATGAAAAAAGAGGTAAAACGTATATATAGGACTCATCCTGATCCAGAGTCTTTGATTTTTGATCCCGAAGTGAGAAAGAAGGTGATCGCTGAAATGGAAAAACTCCACGACGTTGTTTCTATTTCGTGGAGATTAGGTGGTGGTTCATCTTCAATAGGTAAGCAGGGACGATTACAAATTACTTTATATAGCCGGGAAGATGAGTTTCAGGAAGTTAAAGAGAGTATAGAGACAAAACGTTCGGCAGATTTAAGGAAACGTTCGTTGATAGATTTTTACAAAGAGCTTCCAGAAGGAGATGAAGGGGTAGATTTGGGGCTTTACTATTTATCTTATCTTGACGAAGAATGCAAAAAAATCAATGTGAAGTTTGAATCCCTTGTTAATCAGTATTCTGCCAGTGATCTTATGGTTATAACTTTGGTGTTTAACTTCTGATGAATAAAAAACTGTTTGGGATTTTCATTCCGCTTTTTTTGTGCTTGTGGGGATGTTCTGGTAAGTTGGAAGGTTTGCAAAGTGTTCAGGTGTATCGTATATACGTATACCCTGCCGTGGACATTGATTCAGGAGATGTTTATGCTGAGTCGGCAGTTCCCCAACAGCGATTGGCGGTTTTAGTAAAGAGCACTTCAGATACACGGTACGTATCTCATATTGAAGTGTATCATCCTCAGTCAAAACTGAATTGGAAAATTACAGCTCCCGTTGTTGCAGGCAACGATGCAGATAGTGTTGTCGGTTCTTATAGCCTTAAACCTCCGTATTTTTCCGATTTTCCTACAGGAACTTATCTTATAAACTACACTGATTTTGCAGGAAATACAGTCAGTAAAAATTTTACTCTTACAGAGCATTCCGATGTGTTTCCGCCCGTGTATGGATCAGTTTTTGATTATTTTAAAACGGGCTCTCCTGATTTTAGCTATAATTTAGTAGTTTTTGAAGGAAAAACCGGACAGGGAAAAATACTATATTACGGTAAACCTCAAAAGGAATGGACAACCTTAACTTCTGTTCAAAAGGCGTATCCGGAAGCTCTATCTGTGCGAATAAGCGCTTATTCAAAACTTGATAGCTCCTATTATTTATTACCCCCAACTTCTTTAGACGGAGGAAACGATTATGAGTGACATATACGGTGAAACTCACAGCGAAGATTCAAAATTTTACAGAACAATAAAAACTTTTGTTTTACGGGCCGGTCGTATGACTGCCACCCAAAAAAAAGATTACGAAGAACTGTCGGGACGGTGGTGTATTCCCTATACCAACACCCCAATAAACTATGTAGAATTGTTTTCCAACACCAATCCCGTGATTGTGGAAATAGGTTTTGGCATGGGAAAGGCCACTTGGCTTATTGCAAAGGATAATCCCGACATAAATTATTTGGGATTGGAAGTCCACCGTCCCGGTGTGGGAAAACTTTTGGGAGAGATTCGTCGCAACGATTTACAAAATATCTATATCGTGGAACACGACGCTTTGGAAGTTTTGGAAACCATGATACCTGATAATTCTATCAGCGGTTTTCACATTTTCTTTCCCGACCCCTGGCCCAAAAAAAAGCATTTTAAGCGCCGTCTTATTCAACGTCCCAGAACAGATTTACTGGCAAAAAAATTGATGCCGGGAGGATATCTTTATATGGTGACCGACTGGGAACCCTATGCAGAATTTGCTTTGGAAGAGTTACAAAACACTCCGTTGTTAAAGAACAAATACGAAGGTTTTGCTCCTCATCAACCTTGGCGACCGGAAACCCGTTTTGAAGAAAAAGGCTTGGAAGCCCAACGGACTATTCATGAGTTGTTTTTTGTAAAAGAAGAACGTTCTTAATTCCAAGTCAAAAGGAAGGAAAAATCATGGATCTTTTTCAATCAGCCCGAATCAGTGAATTAGAGGGAGAAATAAAAAAACATCAAAATGCCTATTACAATGGGGAAGCCCTTATTTCCGATGAAGAATTTGATGCCTTGTGGGACGAATTAAAAGCCTTGGATCCCGACAATCCTGTGTTAAAAAAAATAGGTGCCGATGACGGCAATTTTGCCAAGGTGAAGCATCGCATGCCTATGGGAAGTCAGGAAAAAGCTGCTAATCCGGAAGAATTTACCCAGTGGGCAGAAAAACATCCCTACGATGAATATTTGGTAGAATACAAATTGGACGGTGCAAGTATAGAACTGCAGTATAACAAGGGAGTTTTTTATAAAGCCGTTACCCGAGGAAATGGTACTATCGGTGACGATATAACCGAGAACGTAAAAAAAATGCAGGGATTGCAGCCTCGCTTGGAAAGAAACAGCGTTCTTGACGCTTATACCGGAGCTCTTCGGGGAGAAGTTATTATGACCCATGATGTGCATAAAACTTTTTTTTCCGATAAAGCAAATTGCAGAAATGCAGCTAATGGCCTTATGAAGCGCAAGGACGGTGAGGGGAGTGAACATTTGCAGATTATCTGTTACGACTGCCTTTTTGATGATTTTCCTCTCCGGGACGAAGAAGAAAAGATAAAAATTCTTTCTCAATGGGGCTTTTATACCGTCCCTCTGAAAATTTGCCATTCGATTCAAGAGGTCATTGATTATCGGGCAGAGGTTATGGAAATTCGCTCTTCTTTGCCCTACGATATAGATGGACTTGTTATAAAGGAACGGACTGTAAATTTAGCAGATGCTTCCAGAGCAAGACCGGAGCGACAGATTGCTTTTAAGTTCAGCTTGGAAGAAGCTGTCTCTGTATTACGGGAAGTTGAATGGAGTGTTTCCGGTTCAACTTACACGCCGGTGGGAATTTTTGACCCGGTTGAGTTAGCCGGAACAAAAGTTAAGCGAGCCAGCTTGGTTAACCCCAATACTATACGTAATCTAGGTGTCAAAATCGGCAGTCATGTGGTGGTAACAAAACGGGGAGAAATTATTCCTAAAATCGAATCTGTTGTACCTCATGAAGATATCTCCGATGTTGACTTGATGGAAATCAAGTATCCCCGACAATGTGAAAAATGTGGTTCTGATTTAAAGGATGATGGTAGTCGATTGTATTGCCCCAATAAAAATTGTCCTAAGAGAATCCTTCATAGAATCAATAAGTGGATTGATTTATTAGATATCCGTGATTTTGGTACTACTCTGACCCAGGCTTTATTTGATAACGGAGTGATTTCTTC
>JAHLFV010000175.1 GCA_018883625.1 Candidatus Treponema excrementipullorum | reverse complement strand
CAATATTACAGAACAGCAAATGCCCGGTTTTATCAATGTGGTTACTGGTGATGAAGACGAACAAGGTGTGTTGAAGCAATATACTTATTTTCCGATCAACGAGTTTACTACAGTAGATTTGGGCACAGAAAAAGGAAATTTTGCATATAATATCAAAAGCAGATTACCATATCCTCAAAGTGCAGAATATATTTCTTTATTTAATCAGATTTGGAATAATAAAGAACAACTTCAGGATGTTACAGAAAAAATTATAGACAGTATTTCTGCTGTTTATAATGAAAATTCGCCGGAATTTATTTATTTTGTTGCACTGTACAATATTTTTGGTGAATTTCTGGATGATATAAACGAAGATTTATTGCCCAATGAACAGATAGGATTTAAGAACAGCAAGATCTGGTCTATGCTGTACAGTTTTCAAAAAGATGCGGCTTTGGCAATTATCAATAAACTGGAAAAATTTAACGGCTGCATACTTGCCGACAGCGTCGGATTGGGAAAAACATTTACCTCTCTTGCAGTAATTAAGTATTATGAAAACAGAAATAAATCTGTTCTGGTATTGTGTCCTAAAAAACTGGGAAATAACTGGAATACGTTTAAGGCCAACTATGTAAATAATCCAGTTGCAGCAGACAGACTCCGCTATGATGTGCTGTATCATACTGATTTGAATCGTACATACGGGCAGTCAAATGGTCTTGATTTGGAGAGGCTTAACTGGGGAGCCTATGACTTAGTTGTTATTGACGAGTCCCATAATTTCAGGAATGGAGGAAAACTTACCGGCGAAGAAGATGAAAAAGAAAACCGCTATCTGAAATTACTTAACAAAGTAATTCGGAGTGGGGTAAAAACAAAAGTTCTTATGCTTTCTGCTACTCCCGTAAATAACAGGTTCAATGATTTAAAAAATCAACTGGCTTTGGCTTATGAAGGTAATTCCTCGTATATTGATGACAGGTTGAATACTAAAAGACCTATTGATGATATTTTTAAAAACGCCCAAAGAGCTTTTAATACTTGGAGCAAGCTTATTCCTTCCGAACGGACTACAACAAGATTATTGAATATGCTGGACTTTGATTTTTTTGAAGTATTGGACAGTGTAACAATCGCCCGTTCAAGAAAACATATCCAAAAATATTATGATACCGCTGATATAGGGCAGTTCCCCAACCGGCTAAAACCTATATCATTGCGGCCAAGACTGACAGACATACAAGATGCAATCAATTATAATCAGATTTTTGAGCAGTTGATGCTTCTTAATTTGTCTATTTATACACCTACCAGATTTATTCTTCCCAGCAGAATGGAAAAATATGCCGTTCTTTATGAGGATAACAAGGTTAATGTAGGGTTTACCCAGGCGAATCGTGAACAGGGAATCCGCAGGCTTACTGCCATTAACCTGATGAAACGTATGGAAAGCTCTGTGTATTCTTTTAATCTTACTCTGAACAGAATCAGGTCTTTGATAAATCATACAATATCCCTTATAGACAGTTACGATCATATTTCTTCTGTAGAGATGTCTGTAACAGATATTACTGCAAATGACATAGATTTTAATGAGTATGATGATGATGACCAAAATACTGATGATTTATTTTCTTTTGGAAAGAAAGTAAAAATAGACTTAAAAGATATGGATTACAAATCATGGAAAAGTGAGCTTGTAAAAGATGCTGAAGTTTTGGAGCTTTTATCTTTGATGGTATCTGATATTACTCCGCAACATGATTTAAAATTGCAGGAATTACTAAAAGTTATAGAAAACAAAATTACCAATCCCATAAATGAAGGTAACAAAAAACTGATTATTTTCACTGCTTTTGCAGATACGGCAGAATACTTGTATACTCATGTCAGCAGTTATGTAACAACAACTTTTGGATTGCATACCGGAATAATAACCGGTTCGGTAGAGGGCAGAACAACGGTGCCAAAACTGAGAAATGATTTAAACACTGTTCTTACGTGTTTTTCTCCGCTTTCAAAAGACAAAAATCTTTTGATGCCAAACGAACAGGCAGAAATAGATGTTCTTATTGCTACGGATTGTATTTCTGAGGGGCAGAACTTACAGGATTGTGATTACCTTATTAACTATGATATCCACTGGAATCCTGTCCGTATTATTCAGCGGTTTGGTAGAATTGACCGGATAGGAAGCCGCAATGCATGTATTCAGCTGGTAAACTTTTGGCCGGATGTAAGTCTTGATGAGTATATCGACTTAAAAGCAAAAGTTGAAACCCGTATGAAAATTGTAGACATGACGGCAACCGGGGATGATAACCTGTTAAGTGAAGAAGAGAAAACAGAACTCGAATATAGAAAGAATCAGTTAAAAAGATTACAGGAAGAAGTTGTAGATATAGAAGAAATGTCTTCCGGTATCTCCATTATGGATTTGGGACTGAATGAATTCAGGCTTGATTTAATAGAATACAATAAACAACACGGAGATTTGGACGGCACACCGTTAGGGCTTCATGGAGTTGTTCCTGCCTCTGAAGAAACGCCGGCGGGTGTGATATATGTGTTAAAAAACCGTTCAAACAGTGTAAACATAGGCAATCAAAACCGTTTACATCCCTTTTATATGGTATATATTGCCCGGGATGGGGCTGTTATCTGTGATTATTTGTCTCCAAAAGAAATCCTTGATACAATGCGACTTTTATGTAAGGGTAAGTCTGAACCCTATGAGCAATTATGCAAAGTATTTAACAAGGAAACCCGGGACGGAAAAAATATGGGAGCATTCTCCGGATTGTTGGGACAGGCTGTTAGTTCCATTATGCAGGTGAAAGAAGAAAGAAGTTTGGATGGTTTTTTGGGAGGAAAGGAAATTAGTTTTCTTTCTGACGCCATTACCGGTTTGAATGACTTTGAACTGATTTGCTTTTTGGTGGTACAGTGAGGTTGCTATGTTAGGACTACCCGTTGCTACAGAGTTGCATAAACAGTTACCAAAAAAACTCATATATGAAAGATTCAGTTTAAATGCATCAGAAAAGAATGCCATAGACAGAGATATTTCAAAGATTACCATTGTGCATGAAATTTCTCCGGCACGGGTGAAAATTGCAGAGGGTAAAAAAGTAAAGGCGATTTTTATTCTTTTGGTACACTTGAAACGGAAAGATTTTTTGGAAAAGACGATTATCTGTGTTTCAAAAATCATACCGCAAAATTTTGTTATGATATTGGAATATGAAGATAAAGCCTGTTTAGGAGTGTATTACAAAAAACTTTACCTGACTTCTTGGCAGAAAACAGAAAATCTTGTTTTGCACCTGCAAGGACTTGATTTTGATGCTTTATGGGATAATATGATTGTACAGATAAGCGGGATTACCATAGAGCAGGGAAATATCCTTGATGAGCAGATAGTACTGTACGAACAGCGAAAAAAGTTAACTAAAGAGATAGAAAAACTTGAAAAACGCATACAGGCAGAAAACCAGCCAAAGAAGAAATTTGCACTGGTACAGGAATTAAAACAATTACAGAAAGAGGCAGAATGTACTAATGAAAGCATATGATTTAAAACCCACAGATGAGAATTTGCTGAACACACTTAAAGATGATACCATTGAACGAAATGCCAGTATATTTAACTTTATACGCATTTTAGATTCTTTGGAAGATAGCTGTTCTATTGCCCTTGAAGGTAATTGGGGGAGCGGAAAGACTTTTTTTGTTAAACAAACAAAAATGATACTGGATGCTCTTAATCAATGTAGCACAAAAATGGATGAACCCCAAAAGCAAGCTGTTATTGATGTATGTAAACGTTCCAATAATGGAGAACGGCCGAATGTCCAATCCCATGTTTGTGTGTATTATGATGCATGGAAAAATGATAATGACGATGATCCGGTATTGTCTTTGGTATATACGATTTTGCAAGATACTAACAGTACCTTTTCTTTTACCAAAAATGTTTCTTTTCCCAAAGTAGCAGCAAACATTTTAGAATTTTTTTCCGGAAGAAACTGGTCGGGATTGATTGAGAATTTACAGCGTGAAAATCCGTTGGATGCCTTGAAAGAATTAAAAAATATAGAAGATTTGATAGCTGAATTTCTTGATTCATTGTTGGCAGAAAGAGGAAATCGTTTGGTTGTATTTATTGATGAATTGGATCGCTGCAAGCCAAGTTATGCGGTAAAGCTGCTGGAAAGGATAAAACATTATTTTTCCAATGACAGAATTACCTTTGTATTTTCTGTTAATATATATGAATTACAGCACACAATCAGAAAGTTTTATGGTGATAACTTTAACGGCGGCCGTTATTTAGATAGGTTTTTTGACTTGAGGATAAGTCTTCCGCCTGTAAATTTGGAAAAATTTTACCGGAGTATCAATTTTGGGCAAGAAAAGGCTCATTATTATTCTGTAAGTAAAGAGGTTATTAAAATCCACCGGTTTGAGTTAAGAGAGATAACCCGATATGTGCGGATTTTAAAAATTGCAACACATAATATGGTTAGTACCAATTCTAGCTATTTTAATGTTGAAAATTCTATACGGTTTTGTGTTCATTGTATTGTTCCTATAATGATTGGGTTAAAAATTGCCGACGCAGAAAACTATTTGGCTTTTATCCAGGGTAATAATTCTGCACCACTGGTTACAATGGGAAAAAAATTGCCCAGATATTTTACTTCACGGCTTTCAGAAGTAACAGAACCACCTTATTCTATTGCAAACACATTAGAAAAAATATATCGATTTTTATTTGCTGAATCTTATGATGAACTCATCTCTGTACGGGATATCGGGAACATGAGATTTAATATGGACGTGAAAAATACTTTGTTACGAGTTGTAGGATTATTATCTGAATTTACTACTACTGATATAGATTAAACAACAAAAGGAGAGACCTGATATGGATCATTTGAAAATGCACACCCCCAATAAAGCGGATGAAAACTTTAGAAAACTGGCAGAGCTGTTTCCCAATGCGGTTACGGAAACAAAAAACGAGCAGGGTGAAGTTGTCCGTGCTATTGATAAAGATGTGCTGATGCAGGAAATCAATACAAAAGTGGTGGAAGGCAGAGAAGAGCGCTATCAATTTACTTGGCCGGATAAAAGAAAATCGATTCTTTTTGCAAATGCTCCCATTGCCAAAACGTTGCGTCCCTGCCGGGAAGAAAGCGTAAACTTTGACACCACCGAAAATCTCTATATAGAAGGCGATAACCTGGAAGTGCTGAAACTGTTGCAGGAAACCTATCTGGGCAAAATTAAAATGATTTACATAGATCCACCCTACAATACCGGCAACGATTTTGTATATGAAGATGATTATTCAATGGATAATGCACAATTCATAATGCAGAATGGCGGTTACGATGAGCAGGGTAACAGATTGTTTAAGAATATGGATACAAACGGCAGATTTCACACCGACTGGCTGAATATGATGTATCCGCGGTTAAAACTGGCTCGGGACTTGCTGACAGATGACGGTGCTATTTTTATCAGTATTGATGATAATGAAGTAGAAAATTTGAAAAAAATTGCTTGTGAAATATTTGGAGAAAATAATTTTATTGCTCAATTAGTATGGGAAAAAAAGAAGAAGGGTGCATTTCTTAGTAAAAATTATATTAACATGAAAGAATATGTGCTTATATATACAAAAAATAACAATGTATTTGGAGGTTTAGTAGGAGAAATTACATCGGAAGAAAGTACATATCCTTGTATAAAAACAACAAATGCTCGTGGTGTTCGTATCATTCGAAAAGGTACTCCGAGCAGATTTAGAGATAAAAACTATACTATTTCAGCTGGTACACGGGTAAGTTCAGGCAATATGGAGCTTATTTATCTTGATGATGTTATAATCAAGGATAGTATACTTGTTGGAGATGTGCGTATTGATAGTAACTGGATTTATAGTCAGGAGGCATTAGATGACTATGCTCAAAAAGGGCTTGTGTATATTACCCAAGATAATTATGTTCGACGTATTGTGATTGATGAAAGAATAAAAATGCTAAAAGATCTTCTCTTAAGAGTTGGAAAAGACGGAAAATCACTTTCCCAATTTAAATATGAATTAAATCTTAATAACGGTGGTTGGGGTACAAATGAAGATGCTAATGATGAATTGCATCAGCTTTTGGGAGAACAGTATGTGTTCGAATTTTCCAAACCTACTCGTTTGATTGCAAAACTAATTCAAGCGTTCGGTTTCAAAAAAGATATTATAATGGATTTCTTCTCCGGTTCTGCCACTACCGCACATGCCGTTATGCAGCTGAATGCGGAAGACGGCGGAAACAGAAAGTTTATTATGGTACAGCTCCCGGAAAAAACCGACGAAAAAAGCGAAGCCTATAAAGCCGGGTATACAAACATCTGCGAAATCGGTAAAGAACGCATTCGCCGTGCGGGCGCACAAATAATTCATAATTCACAATGTATAATGCATAATGAAAAATGCCTTATGACAAAGTGTCCCAATTATGAATCATGCATTGTGAATTCTCCATTAGATGTAGGTTTCCGTGTGCTTAAATGCGATTCTTCCAACATGAAAGATGTCTATTATTCTCCAGAATCCTATAACGGAACCTTTCTGAATTCTCTCACCGAAAACATAAAAGAAGACCGCACTCCTGAAGATTTGCTGTTTCAGGTTATGCTGGACTTGGGTATTGTGCTTTCAAGCAAGATAACAGAAACCCTTATCGGCGGTAAAAAGGTGTTTGATGTTGCCGACGGCTTTTTGATTGCCTGCTTTGATGATACCGTTACCGATGAGGTAGTTACAGAAATTGCCAAGAAAAAGCCCCAATACTTTGTTATGCGTGACAGCTCTCTGGCAAAAGACAGCGTTGCCACCAATTTTGACCAGATATTTGCCCTGTACAGTCCCTATACCACAAGGAAGGTGTTGTAATTGAGACAAATTACAGAAATAACTCGGAGAGACATCTTTGGATTATTCTTGTACGGTATAGATATTACAGACTCTTGGGAAAATTCGCACCTAAACTATTGGTATTATGGTAAATTAAGTGAAATAGATTTTCTAAAACGAATTTATAATCTCAAGAGTTTACCCAGTTATGATGACCGTTTTAATGATGCTGAGGGAGATATATGGCAGCATACAGTTAACAACAATGACTATGAAAATGGATGGGTTTTTGAGGATGAACGATTTGGGTTGTTGGATGGCGAAGATGAGGTGCTATTAAAGTTTCTTTGTGCAATATTTCATCCCGCCGTAAGAGTTGAAAATGGAATTTGGAAAAAATTTCTTGAAGCTGTAAATGGACTACTTCAACCAGATGGATATGAACTATATCCTGAGAGTAAAATTTCTGGTCGAGACGTATTTGGGTGGAAAAGATTTGATCCGACTGAAAAGGTTCTTTTTATCCCTTTTTCTTTGCGGTATAAAAAGATGATAAAGACACATTTTCTTAGTCAATCTATCAGTAATAAAGCACGAACCCAAATTGCTTCATTATTAGAAAGATATAATAGCACTTACAGAGAGACTAATGAGACTGGTTGGCAATATGATATCACAACGAATGAGTGTGTTTTTCGTGATTTATTACAATTTTATCAACCAAAAGCTTACAATTCCAGCGGTAGATATGTAGAAACTAATGATATGAAGCATTTTATTTTAAAAACATCTCCTTTTTGTGTTTTTGATTTTATTGAGATTTATGAAAAATATAATCGTGACAATGATTTTTCTGACAAGGTAAATGCGTTACTAAAGTTGCATGAAATACCTTATAATCTTAAAATGGGAAAACTCGAAAATATTTTTGATATCTCTATAAATAATAAATATATATCTTCAATTCCGGAAAAAGGGTTACGAGAACTTCTTTGGGATGCTGAAAGTTACTATAAAAAAGGTAATAAACAAATTGCCGTCGAAAAGTTATGGGATGCTTTGGAGAGATTAAAAACTTACTATTCTCCAACATGTGACAAATCTCAATCTGTAAAAAAAATTATTGAAGATATGAGTGCCTCTGATTTAAATTTTAGAACATTATATGAAACAGAGTTTTCTGCTTTAACAAAAATAGGAAATGATTATAGGATTCGCCATCATGAAACAACGAAAATTGATATTACAGATGAGCGACAATATGAATATTTTTATAAGCGCTGTATAGCTTTAATTTCTGTTGCCATCCAATATTTACGGAGGAGAAGTAATATATGATTTTTAATTTTAAAATACAGGACTATCAGACAGAGGCAGTTGCTGCCGTTACAGATGTATTTGTAGGACAGGGGTTTCATGATGCCACTACTTATATTCGTGATAGGGGAATACAACCTAATCTCCAGACAACAGATAAGAACGATGTGGATAGCTTTGATGTAGACGGTGATACCGGGTATAAAAATGAACAAATCCTGCTTTCTGATGATCAGCTGTTAAAAAATATCCAGCAGATTCAAAATCGGAGTAACATAAAACAGTCTACATCTTTAGTTAGGGACTTTGGACGGTGTTCCTTGGATATTGAAATGGAAACCGGTACAGGAAAGACCTACGTGTATATCAAAACCATTTTTGAGCTGAATAAACGGTATGGGTGGAGTAAGTTTATAGTTGTTGTTCCCGGTATTGCCATTCGGGAAGGAGTAAAGAAAACCTTTGAGATGACGGAAACCCACTTTATGGAACACTACGGCAAAAAAGCTCGGGCTTTTGTGTATAACAGTTCAAATCTGAGTGAGCTTGATAGTTTTTCCAAAGATGCCGGTATAAATGTTATGATTATCAATATGCAGGCATTTGCTACGTCTTTGAATAAAGATAAAAATGTTAAAGGCGGAAATGCTGCTGCCCGCATTATTTATTCCAAAAGAGATGATTTTGGGTCCCGTCGCCCCATTGATGTAATTGCCGCTAACCGACCAATTATTATTCTTGATGAACCCCAGAAAATGGGGGGTGCAGTTACTCAAAAAACATTACAATATTTTAATCCGTTGTTCAGTCTGTATTATTCGGCAACCCATGCAAAACAGCACAATATAGTTCATGTACTGGATGCGCTGGATGCATACAATAAACGGTTAGTAAAAAAAATTGAAGTTAAGGGACTGGAAGTAAAGAACTTTCGGGGTACTCACAGTTATATGTATTTACAGCAGCTTGTATTATCTGCCAAGGAGCCTCCCAAAGCAAGGCTGGAATTGGAAGTCAAATACAATAATGCTATTAAACGGGAAACTAGAAATGTTGCGGTTGGCGATGATTTATATTATCTGTCGCAGCACATGGAACAGTATAAAAGGTTTACGGTTTCTGAAATTGACCCCCTGACCAACACTGTGTCTTTTACCAATGGAGAAGTTATTAAAACCGGGGAAGCACGGGGGGATATTTCTGAAAAAGATATGCGCCGTATTCAAATTAGAGAAACAATTCTTTCACATTTTGAAAAGGAAGAACAGCTTTTTAACCGGGGCATTAAAACACTGTCTCTGTTTTTTATTGATGAAGTTGCCAAATACCGCCAGTATGACGATGACGGGAATATATTGTTAGGTGAATACGGACAAATATTTGAGGAAGAATACAGAGATATAGTAGAGCACTATATTTCTCTTTATGACTCACCGTATCAAAAGTATCTAAAATCGATGTGTCGGGAACCGGGAAAAGTACATAACGGGTATTTCAGTATTGATAAAAAAAGTGGCAGATACATAGACAGTACCAAAAAGGAAAAAGAAACGGGATTATCTGATGATATTTCTGCCTATGACCTTATCTTAAAAGATAAAGAGCGACTTTTGTCTTTTGAAGAACCCACACGGTTTATTTTTTCCCATTCCGCCTTACGGGAAGGATGGGATAATCCCAATATTTTTCAAATCTGTGCATTAAAGCATTCTGATAACCAAACTGCTAAACGGCAGGAGGTAGGCCGGGGATTGCGGCTTTGTGTTAATCAAGACGGTAACAGAATGGATTCACAAACGTGTGGTACAGAAATTCACGATATCAACTTGCTGACTGTTATTGCAAGTGAAAGCTACGGTACTTTTGTAGATGCCTTGCAAAAAGATATTCAATCTGTTTTGTATCAGCGATCCGATAAAGCAACCAGTGAATATTTTACCGGCAAATATGTTACTGTTGATGATACACAGATGCTCATTAGTAAAGAAGCTGCTGATGCAATTGAATTTTATCTTATTCAAAATGGGTATGTAGACATAAATCGAAAGATTACGGATACATACCGGGCAGCTATTGCCAGCGATACTGTGACTCCTTTGCCGGAAAACTTACTGCCTATGGCAGAAGGTATTCACCGTCTGATTCAGGCTGTGTATGATGATTCTATTTTGAAAACCATGTTTACCGACGGGCATGAGTCAAAGGTGCGGGAAAATCCTTTAAACGATAATTTTTATAAAAAAGAGTTTCAGGAACTTTGGAAGCAGATTAACCATAAATATGCGTATACCGTTGATTTTGACAGTGATGAATTGATAAATAATGCCGTCAAAAGTATCAACGCTCATTTATCGGTAAGCCAGATGCAGTATACTGCTACTGTGGGAAGACAGAAAGAGAATATCAGTACGTACGAAATAGAACGTGGGGATTCTTTTGAAATTAGGGGTGCCGAAACTCAATATCTAAAACACAATGAGGTTTCTAAAGTAAAGTATGATTTAATCGGTAAGATTGCGGAAGGTACAAAGCTGACCAGAAAAACTGCTTCAACAATTTTGCAACGTATTTCACCGGATAAGCTATTTATGTTCCGGTATAATCCGGAAGAATTTATTTCAAAAGTTGTTAGGCTGATTAATGAAGAGAAAGCCACTATCATTGTGGAACATATTTCCTATAATCAGACAGAGGGAGTATATGACAGTTCTATTTTTACCGAAGAGAAAAACTCCCAGAGTTTTGAAAGGGCTTTTGTTGCAAAAAAGGCAATTCAGGATTATGTCTTTACCGACGGTACTGCCGAAAAAAGCATTGAAAGAAAGTTTGCGGAAGATTTGGATGTGTCAAAGGAAGTCTGTGTCTATGCAAAACTACCGAGAACGTTCCAGATTCCTACTCCGGTAGGTAACTACTCCCCGGACTGGGCTATCGCCTTTTATGAAGGAACGGTCAAACATATTTTCTTTGTGGCGGAAACTAAAGGTTCCATGAGCAGTCTTGAATTACGTCCCATAGAAAAAGCCAAAATCGATTGTGCCAAAAAGCTCTTTAACGGAATATCTACCAGCAAGGTACGCTACCACGAGGTGGATAGTTACCAAAAATTGTTGGAAGTTATGGAGAGTATGGAGTAGAAGGGGAAAGAGACATACTATGTTTGAGTTGAGTAATTATTTGTTCATTTTGTATATAAAAAATGATTAGTAGGTACATATATGAAATTAGAAGATGCTGTTAGACTGGCAATTTTGAATATCCAAAAGGAATCTATAACAGATGTTGATGTTTTTAAACGCCCGTTTGAGATAGAATATTTCAGCCAAGAGGAAAATTATTCAAAAATCTTCAATGAAGTAAAAACAAGGATAAAAAACGCTCTTGATAAGGCAGAAAACAATAATATATTTGAGTCATTAAAAGAATTAAAGTTATCTCCATTAAAAACATTATTGATTCCTAAAAAGAATTTATTTGATTTTAGAAAATGCAGTTATACTGAAATCTTAGATGAAATAATATATCTTACGCTAGTATTGATGATTGCAAACAAAATAGAAAACCAAAGGATTGCAAAAAATAAAGAAACCATTTTTTCTTATCGTTTAAAAACTAGTTTGTCGTCAATTAAGATTCCAACCTTTTTATTTGATTTTAAATATTCATATACACGATTTAAGTCAAACATATCGAAAAAGGCACAAGAAAATAATGCTAAAGTTATTATTTCTTGCGATATTAGTAATTTTTATGATAGATTGAATTTGCATAGATTAGAAAATACATTACTTTCAATACCACAGAATGATATAAAAGTTGTTAAATTATTGAATGAAATTCTATTGTTTTGGTCAAACAGAGATTCTTATGGGTTACCAGTAGGATCCAATGCGAGTCGAATATTAGCAGAAGCTAGTTTAATTGATGTTGATAAATATTTAATGGAAAAGAATATTATTTTTTCAAGATTTGTTGACGATTTCAGATTATTTGCTAAGGATGCAAAAGAGGCCCATACATGGTTATCAATTTTGGTTGAACGATTAAATCAAGAAGGTCTTTTTCTTAATACGCATAAAACAACTATTGCTTCTATCAATGAAATTAAACAATGTTTTGCTAATAAAAATGACGTTGAAATAGATAAAAATGAACTACCAGTTATTATTAGAGGATATAGTGGTATAATTCCTACAAAATTCAGAAAATTAAGTACTCGGGAAATCGAAAATTTAAAAGATATTAA
>JAHLFV010000174.1 GCA_018883625.1 Candidatus Treponema excrementipullorum | reverse complement strand
TGGTTTAAGGATCTTTTGCTTGTGGTGGTATACAGTTTCTCTGAGTAGGAAACAATAACAGGCAGGGATTTTGATCATGTTGTAGCCGGTAACAGAACACACCTTTTGACAGGGTGGGGTATCTGCGGTTTCCTAGAACTGCTTTTGTTATACAAGGCGGCTGAGAGGGCTTGCAATGTTTCTGTAGTAGAAACCCCTCCCACTACAGGACATGCAAGCCTACAGCATACACTGCACTGGTGTTACGCTGTAGAAAGCCGCCTTTTTTTGTACCTATCCTTTCCAATGCACTATGAAGACAAAATAAAATTATCTACTTCTTCCGCAGTGGGAATGGAAGGCGCTGCACCTATTCTGGATACCGTAATTGCGGAGGCCTTAGTTGCTCTGTCTAATGCCTGTTTGACCGACAATCCTTGAGTTAACGAGGCAATAAAAAATCCTGTAAAGGTATCTCCCGCAGCAGTGGTGTCTACCACCGGTACTTCATATATAGCTTGCTCAATAGAACCATCTTTGTCGATATAAATGGCACCTTCCTTTCCCAAAGTAAGGACAAAGTGAGCATAAGGAAATCGGTCTAAAAGTCGTGTTGCCAAAATTTTTCCCGGTAGATTTTCCATAGAGTTATCCTGACAATCCAAAAGTTGTCGGGCCTCTATTTCGTTAAGAATAAAATAATCGATACACCCCAAAGGTACTGTAAAGATATTTTCATCCATGGGAGAAGGATTAAAAAAGATAGTCATACCTTTTTTATGGGCTTCTTCTGCAATGTAGGCAATATCGTTGATTTCATTTTGCAAAAGTAAAAAATCCCCCGGAGAAAACAATGCCAATGTCTCATCTATGTGTTGTCGGGTAATGGTTCTGTTTGCACCGCTATAGAGAATGATACAGTTGTCCCCGGAGGGCTCTTTTTGAATAATAGCGTTTCCCGTTCTTTCTTGGCGCACAAATCGGACAGTCTCTGTGTGTACTCCTGCCCCTTTCAGGACTTCAAGAAGAAATTGCCCGTCTTCCCCTATTGCCCCTGCATGATATACAGATATGCCTGCCCGACCTAAAGCTACAGACTGATTGAGACCTTTTCCACCGCTAAAAATTTGCAAATCTCTGGAAGTAATGGTTTCTCCCCGCTGCACAAAATGATCAAGACTGTATACAAAGTCTATGTTTAAAGAACCGAAATTCAGTATGTTCATATACGTTCTCCTTAACTATCACAACTTCATGTAACGATAAAATCGTTACGTTCTATCGTAGCGGTGAAATTCCTGCTCTACAATGTCCCAAAACTTTTCCACATCTATTTCAACGGCAACATCTGCTGTGGGTTCTTTTTTCAAGTAACTAAAGTAGTCGCAGTTTGTTCGCCCGTAGGATTGAGTTCCTCTTATGTCTATTTCTACATTCATGGGTTTTGTTACAAGAATAGAAGGGTCAATAAGATAAGCTGCAACTACGGGGTCATGGAGAGCTCCCCCATCCAAGTTAAAAATCTCTTTTTGAACTTTACAATAATGATTCATTAAATCCAAAAAGAGAGCCGTTGCCTTGTTTTGTATTTTTGACATTCGCTCAATGATTTTTGAGTTACAAAGAGCTTGGCGTGTTACATCCAATCCCACCATAGTAATGGGAACGCCGGATGTAAAGCAGACATGAGCTGCATCTCCGTCTGCAAAGATATTGAACTCTGCGGCAGGAGTAACATTACCCAGTCCGTAGCTACCGCCCATAAGAACAATTCGTTCGATTTTATCGATAATTTTTGGCTCCAATCGCATAGCCATGGCAATGTTGGTAAGAGGGCCAATAGGTACCAAGGTGATGGGGTCTTCTGCATGAAGCAAGGTGTCTATAATAAACTGGACGGCATGTTGTTTTTCCAATTGTTTTTTGCAGGGGCCAAAGGTATGACCGGCCAGTCCTGATTCTCCGTGAATATCTGCAGCGGTTATTCTGTCCCGTACCATAGGGCGAGTACAGCCGGCATACACAGGAATGTCCAATCCCAGATAATCCACAATACTCAAAGCGTTTTTCTGTGTTTTATCTAAAGTTTGATTTCCTGCAACAACTGTAATACCTAAAATCTCCAAGGTAGGATTTTTTCCTGCTACCATAATCGCCACTGCGTCGTCTTGTCCCGGATCACAATCAATAATAATTTTTTTTCTATTCATTTTTTTTCTCCTTATGATACCGTCCTATTACCTTTTGTCAGGTAAAATCTAGAAACGGATACCATGACATTATCCTATGAAAGACCGGAAAGTGCAAGGATAAACAGAATCAATAAAACCGGATAGTTTATTGTACATGGAACTACTTAAAGACTGCACCATGCAATCTTTATCAAGACCTTGATGTGTAAACTCCATGCTTTTAGGGGAAGGTTATTTGGATTTTATAGTTACAGAAAAACATAATTTTTTTCTCAGCTTGTCACTTTTCAGTCCATGGGATATAATCTAATCGGAGGCTTGTATGAAAGTTTTAGTTGTCGGTGGTGCCGGATATATCGGTAGCCACGTAGTAAAAGAGTTAATGAATTCCGGTCACAAAGTAACCGTATTCGATAATTTGTCTTCAGGTTTGCTTCAGAATCTGTTTGAAGAAAATGATTTTATTGCCGGTGACATTCTTCATCCGGAAACCTTGGATGCAGCTTTCAGCCGCGGATTTGATGCTTTTGTACATTTAGCCGCTTTCAAAGCTGCCGGGGAATCCATGATTCTTCCCGAAAAATATTCTGTAAATAATATTACAGGAACTTTAAATTTGATGAATGCAGCGGTAAAACACGGCTGTTTGAAAATGGTATTTTCTTCTTCAGCTGCCGTATTTGGTGAACCCCAGTATTTGCCTATCAATGAAGATCACCCCAAAAATCCCGAAAACTACTACGGTTTCACTAAACTGGAAATCGAACGATTTATGGAGTGGTATGACAAATTAAAGGGATTAAAATTTGCCGCTCTCAGATATTTCAACGCTGCCGGTTACAGCCCTGACGGATTCCCCTGGGGATTGGAACAGAATCCTGCCAACTTGTTGCCCGTTATTATGGAAGTTGCCTGTGGCATGAGAGACCGCTTAAAGGTCTTTGGTGATGACTATGACACCAGAGACGGTACCTGTATCCGTGACTATGTTCACGTAACAGACTTGGCAATTGCCCACGTAAAAGCTTTGGATTACATTTCTGAAAAGAACGAAAGCTTAAAGGTTAACTTGGGAAGCGAAAAAGGCGTTACCGTTAAAGAAATGTTAGAAGCTGCAAGACGGATTACCGGTAAAGAAATCCCGGCAGACATGGTAGAGCGCAGAGCAGGAGATCCCGCTTGTTTGTATGCTACTTCCGAATATGCCCGGAAAACTCTTAATTGGGTTCCTAAATATTCAGATGTTGATACACTGATTTCTTCCACATGGGATGCATACTTAAAAGCACAGGGAAAGAACAAATAAATGAGTTTTGATGCAGTCAAGAAAAGAATAGCCTCCAGCAAGGCAGAGATTGTGGAGTTAGAGACTTTATTAACATCCCATCCTGCCTTAGCACCGGAAAGCGGGGGAGACGGAGAACTGGAAAAAGTTATCGCCTTGGAAGGTTGGCTAAAAAGTCAGGGATTTACTCAGTTTCAGCGGTTTGATGCCCCTGATTCCCGGGTTTCTTCCGGCATTCGCCCCAATTTGGTGGTAACGATTCCCGGTAAAGACGATTCTTTTTCTGTATGGTTTATGGCTCACACCGATGTTGTGCCGGTGGGGGAACTCTCCTTGTGGCATACAGACCCATGGAAGGTTATAGAAAAAGACGGTCGGCTTTACGGCCGAGGAGTTGAGGATAATCAGCAGGGACTGGTGGCTTCTACCG
>JAHLFV010000173.1 GCA_018883625.1 Candidatus Treponema excrementipullorum | reverse complement strand
GTTGCTCTATCCAGCTGAGCTACGAACGCCTGCCCGGTAACAATTGATAGGGTGCCTGGTGGGTTTCGAACCCACGACAACCAGATCCACAATCTGGTGCTCTACCCCTGAACTACAGGCACCAAGTCACCGACAGGGGATATATTAACAAAAGCAACCTTTGTTTGTCAAGGGCAAAATCGCAATAAAGTGGGATTTTACCCAATAATTTTACGGAGTTCCAGAAAATTTAGGTTCTGAAAACAACAGAGGTACTTTTCCGGTAACCAGGTCTCCTTCCGTTACGATATCTATTCTGTTTGATTGATGGCACTGATAACGGCTTTAATACCGGCTCTTCCGATATTGGAACTGCGACCACATCCCCAGAATTTCTTTCCATCCTCAAAAGTTATTTCAATGTAAGCCATGGCATCTGTATCGGAACCGGTACCTATACTGTGCTCATGGAAAGCACTGATGGAAAAATTAGGAACAGAGGTTTCCTTCAACCCTGCAACAAAAGCATCAAGAGGTCCGTTTCCCGTTGCCCCGATGGTGTATTTTTCTCCATGCCATTCTACAGTACCGCGACACATAACTTGAGGAACATCTCCCCTTGTTTCCAAATGGGTTTCTGCAATATCGATAAGCTTTAAAGGAGCATTTTTTGTAAGCCACTGTTTTTCGAATATGTTAAAGATTTCTTGAGGTGTGACTTCACGCTGTAAACTGTCTGCCACAGAAGTAATAACGGCTCCCACGGCAGGATGCATTGCTTTAGGCAGATAGATCCCATAATCTTGTTCCAAAATCCAAGCAGAACCACCTTTCCCGCTCTGACTGTTGATACGGATAATTTCTTCGTATTCCCGACCGATATCGTGAGGATCAATAGGTAAGTAGGGCACATCCCATATAGCATTTTCCGGCATGTTTTTTCTGGCAGCCATACCTTTTCGTATGGCATCTTGGTGTGAACCGGAAAAAGCAGTGAACACCAGTTCCCCGGAGTAAGGATGACGGGGATGAATAGGCATTCCTGTCAATTTTGTGTACAGAGTTGCTATTTCACCGATATTTGACAGATCCAGTTGAGGATCAACTCCTTGGGAAAACATATTTAAGGCTACAGTAGTAATATCCAAATTACCTGTCCGTTCTCCGTTACCGAAAAGGGTTCCTTCAACTCTGTCTGCTCCTGCCAGTAACGCCAATTCACAACTGGCAACACCTTCGCCTCTGTCGTTATGGTTGTGCAAACTGACAATAACAGAATCCCTGTCGGAAATATGGGTTGAAAAATACTCTATTTGATCTGCATGGATATTGGGAGTGGCACATTCCACCGTTGTGGGTAAATTAAAAATAATTTTGTTTTGAGGCGTAGGCTGCCATTCTTTTTTTACTGCTTCGCAAATTTCCACAGAAAAATCTATTTCTGTACTGGAAAAACTTTCCGGAGAATATTCCAACGTGATATCTGTACCTTCTACCATGGGCATACAGCTTTTAACACACTTAACACCTTCCACCGCTATATCGATGATTTCTTCTTTTGTTTTGTTAAAGGTATATTTCCTCTGAGCAGGAGATGTGGAGTTATAGATATGGAAGATGGCTTTTTTTACACCTTTAAGGCACTGGAATGTTTTCTCTACCAAATGCTGTCGAGCCTGACATAAAACCTGAATAGTTACATCATCGGGAATTCGGTTATCATCGATCAATCGACGCAAAAAATCATACTCTGTTTGAGAAGCACTGGGAAACCCCACCTCTATTTCTTTAAATCCTATTTTAACTAACAAATCAAAATAAGCTAATTTTTGTTGAATACCCATGGGAATGGCTAAAGCCTGGTTACCGTCCCGTAAGTCTACAGAACACCAGATGGGGGGATGGGTTATTTCTTTGTCCGGCCATTGACGATTCTCTAAGGGAATTTTACCAAAAGGTTTATATTTTGCTGCATTTTTCATAGCTTCCTCCGTATTGCATACATAAAAAAAGACCCGTCGCCTTTAAGCAACGGGTCTGTAAATGCACAGTTTATACAGCACCTTTACTTAGAAGGCAAAAAACGAGAAAATTCCTAGTAGTAGAAAGTAAGCTGTATTCATCATGTCAGAAGTATAGCAAAGAAAAAATCAGTATGTCAATAAATTTTTAAGGAAAATTTTAATAAAATTTAATTAAATGTATTAAAATTAAAGTTTTTATGTTATTGAATAAAATACTTTCATAGAATATAACTATGTCTATGAAGCATGACGTATACACAATGACAAAGAATCAAAACTATAAAGGTTTTACTGTTTTAGACTGCAAAGAATTACCTGAATATGATGCCTTGGGAATTTGGTTAAAACATAAAAAAACAGGTTTGGAAGTATTTCACATGGCCTGCGATGATAAAGAAAATCTTTTTGCCTTTTCCTTTGCAACTCCTCCCACCGATTCTACGGGAGTTGCCCATATTTTAGAGCATTCTGTTTTGTGCGGTTCAAAAAAATACCCACTCAAAGATCCCTTTATACAACTTTCAAATCAGAGTGTAAAAACTTTTTTAAATGCCATGACTTTTTCCGATAAAACCGTATATCCGGCTGCCACCGTGTCAGAAAAAGATTATTTTAATCTGATGTCCGTATATGGAGATGCTGTTTTTTTTCCGCTGCTTCAAGAGTGGACTTTTCAACAGGAAGGTCACCGACTTGAAGTCGATGAAAAGGGAACTGTTTCTATTCAAGGCGTTGTATATAATGAAATGAAGGGCAACTATTCCAGCTTTGAGGGTGTTGCCGCTGATTATTCTGTAAGTGGTGTTTTGCCAAATACCATATACGATGTAGACTCCGGGGGAAGTCCTGAAGAAATACCGCTTTTAACTTACGAAAATTTTGTTGATTTTCATAAAAATCACTATACTCCCAGTAATTGTAAAGTTTTTTTGTACGGAAATATTTCTACGGAAAAGCAATTGGATTTTATTCAAAGGGAGTTTTTGGATGAATTCGAAAAAAACAACTACGTTCCCATAGATACAAAAGAAATTGACAGAAAAAAAGCTTTAGAAAAGGGCAGAATTCCTTGGAATGAAGCTCCCAGGGCTTTTGATAGTCCGCTGTTTTTGGAAAAAGCAGCTCCGGCCGGAGAAGGGGATACACGGGGAGAAATGGTCACTTTGTCTTGGTTTGTCGGTGATTCTTCCGATCCTCTTACTTCTATGGAAGCTACATTATTAGCTTATATTTTGATGAATCATGACGGTTCTCCCATGACCCGAGCTTTGCTGGAGTCGGGATTAGGAGAGGATTTATCTCCTAACTGCGGAATTGATGGGGAAATGCACTGGTTAGTGTTTAATATCGGATTACGGGGTGTAGAGAAGGGGAAGGCACAACAAGTTGAAAAATTGATTATGGAGGTGTTGGAAAATCTCTGTAACACGGGAATAAGTAAGGAAGATATAGAAGCAACACTGTTGAGTTTTGATTTTTCTCAGCGGGAAGTAAAACGCTCCGGCGGTCCTTATTCTCTTGTTTTAATGCGAAAAACTCTCCGAAAGTGGCTTTACGGAAAAAGCCCTTTTGAGGGGCTTAAATTCTTGGAAACTCTCAAGGAGATCGAAGAAAATATCCTATCAAATCCTGATTATCTTGTTTCTCTCGTAAAGAGAATGCTTTTGCATAATAAGCACCGGGTTTTGGTGGCTGTCCGTCCTGATGAAGACTACGGAAAAAGAGCCGCAGAGAAGGAACAGCTTTTATTAAATACCCTGTTGAAAACTCAATCCTTGGAAACCATAAAGCTCAGACAGGAAGCATTACACCGTATTCAACAACTGGAGGATGATCCTTCTGTATTACCTCATCTTTCATTGGAGGACTTACCAACCGATATAGACTTTATCCAGACAGAAAGAAAGTATATAGATTCCGTTCCTGTTTTTATAAATGAAGAAGCCACTAAAGGTATAATTTACGGAACGGTAGGGTTTCCTGTTGATAATTTGACCCCAGAAGAATACAAACTTCTTCCATTTTTCTGTAATGTGGTAACCAGCGTAGGTTTCGGAGGACAAAGTTGGGTAGATACAGCACTTCGGGATGCACTGTGTACCGGTGGTTTTGCGGCACACCTTGTAACCGCACCCTTTGAAGAATCGGAAGGTACAGCCAAAAACGATCCAACGTTGGACAGAGATTGGTTGTTTTTCAGTGTGAAAATGCTACAAAATCATACAAAAGAAGCCTTAAATCTTGTAAAAGATTGTCTCATGTCACCTGATTTTTCTGATAAAAAACGGATCCAGGACTTGGCTCGGGAATATAGAAATGACTTTTTATCATCTATCTTGCCTTTGGGACATAATTATGTTGCTTCCCGAGTAGGACGCTTTTTAAGCAGAAGCAAAACTGTAGATGAAATTTGGAACGGTTTTTCTCAACTTGAGACAGCCCTATCCTGCAGAATCAGAGAAAGAGCTACAGGAAGTTTTTGTTTCTCTTTTTGAAAAAATCAAATCTGCTGGGACAATTATCCATGTTGTGGCAGATAAAGAAAGTTTAGAAAGTGCTATGCCTTATTGGGAAACTTTTATTCGTGAATGCAAGTTTCATGCCCCGCAAAATCAGGTAAAAACTTCTTGGGAAAATCTTTTGAAGGCTACAGAACTTGAAACAGGAAAAACAGAAGTCTTTTGTTGCAATGCTCAAATAGGTTTTGCTGCTACTGCTTGTACCTGCGATATGAAAGACAGTCGAAAAGCTAGCTACGGAAAACTGCTTTCCCACTGGTTGACGAATACGGTTTTATGGGAACAAATCCGTACCGTCGGAGGAGCTTACGGAGCTTTTTGTTGGTCAGACTTTTTGGATGGACTTTTTTCTTTTGCCACATACAGAGATCCCAAACCTTTTACTTCTTTGGAAATTTTTAACCACAGTATTGAAACTCTTCTGAAAAAAGGTCTGACAGAATCAGAGTTGGAAAAATTGATCACCGGTGTGTACAGCAAACAGATAGAACCCAAAAGTCCTTCTGGACGGGGACAGGCAGGATTATTGCGAAGTCTTTATGGTTTTTCCTATGAAAAATTACAGGAACGGTTACAAGTCTTGTTATCTGCAAAACCCAAAGATGTGCTGGAATTTGCGGAAAATATTAGAGAAAAACTGAATACCGCCGTGCATCGAGCTGTAATTTGTAATAAATCTGCTATAAAACAAGAACTTAATGATAGCAAAGTTTTTAAGTTGCCTGTATAATGACACCCACTAAGGAAGTTTTTATGAGTCATAAAGAGGAAGAATACAAGGAGAAATTACGTCAGTTGGTTTCCGATGTTCAAGGTGCTCCTTATCCCAGCACCATTGAAAACGAGTTATATACGATTTGGTATGAACATATTCAAAAAATAGCAGTTGAATGTTTTCAGATGTTAAACGAGGATGCTCCCCAAGAACAGGAAGGTATAGAAAAAACTTTGGATAATATGCTGTAAGACCTTTATATATTGCCTTTACGTACCGATATACTAAGTTGTACATAGCGTACGAGATTTAAAGGTGAAAAATATGTTGTTGGGTCAAAATAGTTATAAGTTGGAATTAGCCTTATTGAAGAAGCTCCAAAAATCCTTGGGTTTTACTCGTTTGCGTTATAATTTTTTGGGAACAAATACAAAAACTTCAAAGAGCGATTTTTTCTTCATAGAAGTATACGCTGAAAAAATGTCTGATTCCTGTTCAAAGGTTTTTGTACGGGTAGGAAAATATCAGGGATCTGAAAGTTTTTTTGAACGGGAATTTGGACTCAACGAAATTAATGTCCAAGGAACTAGGGGAAGTATAGGTGAAGATTCTTTCTTGATAGATCCAACAAGTCTGACCGGTCTTATAGCTTCTTCCAAAGGTGTTGTGTCTTGGTCTCTTAAAATTAATCGAAAGGCAAGTTACAGCACAAAGCGGGGAAGAAGCGATATATACTGGTCCATATCCGGTCTGAATGCCTGTTTTTCGGGAGAACTTTTTTTCGGTTCAGAGACATATATCGTATCTCCCGGTATATCCAATGGCTACATTGATGAGATTTTTGGGAAAAAACTACCTTCTCCCTTTTTTAATTTAACTTGTCACTATATTAAGAGTTCTATTTCCGGTAAAAAAACAGAAGAAGGAAACTTTGTTGTGCAGGGAGGCTACAGTAATTTTATTGCCTTTGTCTGCAATATCGGTTCTTTGTTCATAAGAAAGAACTGTGCAAAGAAAATTTGCCACTATAGTTTTTCCGATTTTGACGAAAAGTTTCACTGGACAGTAAGTCTTCCCTACAAAAAATATCTTGTGGATTTAGATGTTTATATCCCAAAGGAAGATTTGATCTCACGAAAGTACCTTTCTTTGGAAGATGGGGTTGATACGATCAGTTTTGGTGGCGCTTCTGGTAGCGGTGAACTTCGTGTTTATAGAAAGAAGGGTAAATCTTTGGAAATTTTAGATCATTTTGTGCTACAAAATGTACTTTGTGAACACGCAGATTAATTTTTTTCTTGTTTTTTTGATTTTTTATTCGTATCTTTAAGGTATGAATTACGATCAATATACAGTTAAGGCTCAAAATGCCTTACAGGAAGCAAGTACTCTTGCTCAGCAGAATGACCACAGTGAAGTAGGGACAGAACATCTTTTGTATGCCTTGTTGGCACAAAAAGATGGTATCGTTCCCCCTTTAGTAGAGCGGATCGGTGGCTCTGTAAGTCACCTGATTGAAGAAACACAACATTTACTCGATACATATCCCCGAATACAGGGGGGAGCCCAAATAGCCTTGTCTTCGGAAGCCGCCAAAATTTTGGCCATGGCATCAAAAGAAGCGGGAAATCTAAAGGACGAATACCTTTCTACCGAGCACATCTTTTTGGCTATAGCTGACTCTGATTCCAAAAGCGGTAAACTCTTAAAAAACAATGGAATTACACGAAAAACAATTTTGGAGGGATTGAAAGCAGTTCGTGGTAATCAAAGAGTTACCAGTCAAGATCCGGAAGCTACCATGCAGTCTTTGGAAAAGTATTGCAAAGATTTAACAGCTTTGGCTCGGCAGGAAAAAATAGATCCGGTAATCGGTCGGGATGAAGAAATTCGCCGTGTTATGCAGGTTTTGTCTCGCCGCACAAAAAACAATCCTGTGCTTATCGGAGAGCCCGGAGTGGGAAAAACAGCCATTGTAGAAGGTCTTGCTAGAAGAATTGTATCGGGTGACGTGCCGGAAAGTCTTAAAGATAAGAGGCTGTTGTCTCTTGACTTGGGTGCTTTGGTAGCCGGTGCAAAATTCCGAGGTGAATTCGAAGAACGATTGAAGGCTGTCATCAACGAGGTACAAAAGTCAGAAGGACAGATTATTTTGTTTATCGATGAGTTACATACGTTGGTTGGCGCAGGAGCCTCTGAAGGTTCCATGGATGCTTCAAACCTGTTAAAGCCGGCCCTTGCCCGGGGAGAACTGCGGGCTATCGGTGCTACCACCTTGGACGAATATCGGAAATACATCGAAAAAGATGCCGCTTTGGAACGCCGTTTCCAGCAAGTATATTGTGCCGAACCAACAGTAGAGGACACGATTGCCATTTTGCGGGGCTTAAAGGAAAAATATGAGGTACATCACGGTGTGAGAATCAGAGATGATGCTTTGGTTTCCGCAGCGGTTTTGTCAAATCGATATATTACCAACAGGTTTTTGCCGGATAAGGCTATAGATTTGGTGGATGAGGCTGCCAGTCGTCTTAAAATGGAAATTGAAAGTCAACCTACCGAATTGGATCAGGTGGAACGTAAGGTTTTGCAGTTGACAATAGAACGGCAGGCTCTTTCAAAAGAAGACGATGCTGCTTCCAAAGAACGTTTGGCTAAGTTGGAAAAAGATTTGGCTGAATTGACTTCTCAGCGGGATGCCATGAAGTTGCAGTGGGAAAATGAGAAGCGGGAAATTGACGCCACCCGTCGTTTGAAGGAAGAACTGGAGCAGCTTCGTATTGAGGAGACAAAGTATACTCGAGAGGGTAATTTCAATAAAGCCGCAGAAATCAAATACGGTCGAATTCCGGAAATAGAAAAAAAACTGGAAGAAGCTACAGCAAAGGCTGAAGAAGCCAAGAAAAACGAAAACGAAAGGATGTCTTTACTGCGTCAGGAAGTTTCCGAAGAAGATATTGCCAAAGTCATTTCTACGTGGACAGGTATTCCGGTAAGTAAAATGTTGGCAGGTGAAAAACAAAAGTACTTGGAACTGGAAGACGTCCTTCATCGTCGTGTTATCGGTCAGGATGAAGCTGTGTCCGTAGTGGCAGATGCTATTCGACGAAACAGGGCCGGACTTTCCGATGAAAACCGACCGTTAGGAAGCTTTTTATTTATAGGCCCCACCGGTGTAGGTAAAACTGAATTGGCAAAAACTTTAGCAGACTTTTTGTTTAACGACGAACGGTCTTTGACTCGTATCGATATGAGCGAATACATGGAAAAATTCAGTGTAACCCGTCTCATTGGGGCACCTCCCGGATATGTGGGCTATGATGAAGGCGGCCAGTTGACAGAGGCTGTCCGTCGCCGTCCGTACAGTGTTGTATTATTTGACGAAATAGAAAAAGCTCATCCTGATGTGTTTAATGTATTGTTGCAAGTTTTGGATGACGGTCGACTTACTGACGGTCAGGGGCGAGTGGTAGATTTTAAAAATACGATTATCATTATGACTAGCAATTTGGGATCCGACATGATCTTGGAAGCTGATACAGAAGATAAGTTGGAGGGAATTAAACCTCGCATAGATGCTTTACTAAAATCTACATTCCGACCAGAGTTTTTGAACCGTATCGATGAAACAGTTATGTTCCGTCGCTTGGATAAGAACTGCATTGCAGGCATTGTTAAAAATCAGTTGGAACGGGTTGCAAAGCGGCTTGAAGATAAACGCATACATATACAGTTTTCCGATAAAGCTGTGGACTTTTTAGCAGATGCCGGATATGATCCTCTCTTCGGAGCTCGTCCCATCAAGCGAGCCATTCAAACCTATGTGGAAAATCCATTGGCTCGGGAAATCCTTGCAGGTTCCTTCTTGGAGGATGATCTGATCCATGTGGATGCAACAGAAGGGAAACTGACTTTTAGCAAATAAGTGAAACCACTTTTGGGTTTGCCGGCTTATAACAGCAGGCAGACTCAAAAATGGCTGTGTAAGCCAAGATAATTCTTTGTCTGCGCAATGGTACTGAACTAAAGCTGTCCTAGGTGTCTTTAGGTGCACTGGGGGCAGCTTTTTCTTTGATTTTTGAAACCTTTCTCTTTCTTTTGGTTTTACCTCTTGCATTTATTACTTCAATGTGGAAAATAAAGGCATGAAGTTTCCTAAAATTTTTTTAAAAGCAAAAGAAGAAATAGATATCCTAAAAGGAGCCCCTTGGGTTTACGACAATGAAATTCTTTATGTAAAGTATGTGCAGAGTAAACAAATGCAATCTTCTTGGGAAGATTTTTCTTTACCTGACGGAATTCCGGCAGAGGTGTACTCAAAGTCGGGGCTGTTTTTGGGGACAGGTATAATAAACAAAAAATCAAAGATTGCGGTACGTTTTTTGTCAAAAGATAAAGCAGAAAAAGTGTTCGGGGAAGGTGCCTCTTGGGAAAATTTTCAAGGACAGCAGAATGAAACAGTAGCATTTTTTGAAAAAAAGTTAGAAGAGGCTTTGAAGATCCGGTATTTGTTCTATACAAAAAGCGATTCTTACCGACTTTGTTTTGGTGAATCGGATTTTATCCCCGGTTTTATTGCAGACCGATACCGTGATATTGAAGGACGGGTTTTTCTGTCTGTGCAGTTTCTTTCTCTGGCAGCTGAAGTTTTTCGTAGCGAAATTATTTCCGCTTTGGAAAAACTCTGTCATCCTTACGGCATATATGAGAGAAGCGATGTAGCCGTCCGAGAACTGGAAGGTTTGGAGCAAAAAAAAGGCTGGATAGGGGGAGACCACGATCCGAAAATCGTTATCCGGGAAAACGGTGTTTTACTAACCGTTGATTTGGAAAAGGGACAAAAAACCGGGTATTTTCTTGATCAAAAAGATAATCGTCGCTTGGTTGCCGATTTAGCTAAGGGGTGTCGAGTTTTAGATACATTTACCCATACCGGTGCTTTTGGATTAAA
The DNA here is from genome assembly GCA_018883625.1 of Candidatus Treponema excrementipullorum. Classification (GTDB taxonomy): domain Bacteria; phylum Spirochaetota; class Spirochaetia; order Treponematales; family Treponemataceae; genus Treponema_F; species Treponema_F excrementipullorum. Next base: position 5,187 of record JAHLFV010000173.1, on the reverse strand, counting down.
CGCCGTAAAAGGCGGATCAAAAGAGGTTATCTCTGTGGATATATCTCCCGAAGCTATTGAGATGGTAGAGGAAAATATCAGACTAAATAAAGCCGGTACTGTTATGAAAGCTGTTTGTGCCGATGTGTTTGACTTGTTGCGGGAGTACGAAAAAAAAGGTGAAACCTTCGATCTTATTATATTAGATCCTCCGGCTTTTGCGAAATCTGCCGGTAAAATTACAAAGGCATACGGAGGGTATAAAGAAATCAATTTGACAGCTATGAAACTTTTGTCCCCCGGAGGTTTATTGGTTACCTGTTCCTGTTCCCATTTTTTTGACACTGCTACTTTTTACGAAATGCTTCTCCATGCAGGTCAAGATGCCCACCGCTCTGTGCAAATTCTTGAAAAACGGGGACCGGGACCGGATCATCCCCAGTTGATGGGGTATGATCGGGGAGAATACCTTAAATGTGCTGTACTGCGGGTACTGTAGGAGGGGTGATGTACAATTCGTTGGTACTTTTAGGTCCTACAGCCTGTGGAAAAACGGCGGTGGCTGTACAGTTAGCTTCTTTGTTGGATGGAGAAATCATTTCTGCAGATTCTCGTCAGGTGTACCGGGGTTTGGATATCGGTAGCGGTAAAGATTTGAATGAATTTACACTTGCGGAAGCGGACGGAAGTGTTAAAACAGTGTCTTATCATCTGATAGACGTGGTGTCCTTGCCGGAAGAATACAATGTGTACAGTTTTCAAAGAGATGCTTATGAGGCTTTTTCTTTGATACAAAGCCATAATAAATTACCCGTTATTGTAGGTGGTACCGGCATGTATGTGGATGCTCTCATCAGAGGCTACGATTTAGTACAAGTACCTACAAATTATCAGTTGCGTCAAGAACTGGCGGGAAAATCCATGGAAGAATTGACGGAAATACTGAAGAGTCTACGGAATGGGGTATTACACAATCACACCGATACGGAAGAACGTCACAGATTGTTGAGGGCTATTGAAATAGCTTTGTATTCTCAAGAGCAAGGAAAAAATCCTCAAAAGGAGAATATGAATCGCCCCCACATTTCTCCCGTAATTTTTGGAACAACCTTTCCCCGGGAAGAACTGCGAAAACGGATAAAACTGCGTCTGAGGAGCCGCTTAAAAGAGGGCATGATCGAAGAGGTGCAGTCTATTCATGATAAGGGGATTTCCTGGGAACAACTGGAACGGTTGGGATTAGAGTACCGTTTTATATCTCTGTTTTTGCAAAATAAAATTGCTACGGAGCAGGAATTGTTCAATCAACTGTTTATTGCCATTGGACAATTCGCAAAACGGCAGGAAACCTGGTTCCGGGGTATGGAACGAAAAGGTGTAAAAATTCACTGGTTGACCCCGGGTACAAAAGAGCAGCGAGTGGAAGAGGCTTTACGCTGTATTAAAACCCTGAATTTGTAGTTAAAATGCATAATCCCCTTGATACTTATTTAAAAAAACATGGTGTAACTCAGCAGTATATTGTATCAGACATTGGGGATATATGGCTGTCGGACAGCGGGAATATATGTCCGCCGGACATTAAAAATAGTAGTCCGCCGGACAAACCGCATAATAGTCCGTCGGACATTAAAAATAGTAGTCCGCCGGACAAACCACATAATAGTCCGTCGGACAAACCGCATAATAGTCCGTCGGACAAACCGTATAATAGTCCGCCGGACATTAAAAATAGTAGTCCGCCGGACAAACCGCATAATAGTCCGCCGGACATTAAAAATAGTAGTCCGTCGGACAAACCGCATATCAGCCCACCGGGACTGGGAAATATCTCCCGAAAAAAGGCACAGGAACATCTAAGGGGCACCATTGCAGTTGTTATTCCCCTCTATGATGAATTTGACTACATAACTGCCACTATGGATTCCCTCTTACAGTCCTTTGAAAGTTGTAACAGAAACTATCCTGTATGGATACTATGTGTCGTCAACAACAAAAAGGAAGACAGCGAAAAGGTCAGGGAAAATAATTGCAGAACGATAACATATTTAAAAAAACTGCAACGGCACATTACAGAGAGACGGTTACTGTGTAATTCCCAGGCGCTGTCTCTCACTCTGATAGATTGTAGTTCTGCCGGTTATGAAATTCCTTCTGACATGGGAGTAGGATATGCCAGAAAAATAGGAATGGACTTTGCCTTGGAACAGGGAGCAGAAATTTTGGCTTGTTTGGATGGGGATACACTGGTAGAAAAATCATATATTTCCTGCTTGCAGGAATGCGCAACAGTGGTAGTAAACAGTAGAGGGGCAAAAACAATCAGAGCTTGGGTCACGGATTTCTCTCATCAAAAATCAGAAAGTCCAGAAGAAACAGAGGCTATTAAAATCTACGAACACTACTTAAAGGAGCACAGTGAACAACTGAAGTTGTGTAAGACTCCTTATTACAGCGTGGCTTTAGGTCCCACTATAGTGTGTTCTCGGGATGCATATATTTCTTGCGGAGGTATGAACACCAAAAATGCGGGAGAGGACTTTTATTTTTTGCAGTCTTTGACAAAAATTTTAGGAACAGCACCGGGTATATTACATACAACCGTCCATCCTTCCTGCCGCATTTCACTACGAGTACCTTTCGGAACAGGCAGAGCTGTAAAGAAAATATGTGAAGGGGAGAGAACCATAAAGGAATTTACTGTATATCCCCACTGGATTTACGATGCTATAAAAAAATTTATCGAAGTAATGGAAGAATATTGCAAAACTCCTCTTTCCGGCTCTCTTTTGGAAAATGAGCTAAAAAAAACACAAGAAGGTATCTATCCCTTTTTGGAAAGAGAAAAATTTTTTTCTGCTTGGGATAAACTGCTAGCCAACAACAAAAAAACAGAACAACTTCAAAGAGCCTTTCATTGTTGGTTTGACGGATTAAAAATCATCCGCCTTATTCACTTTTTAGAGTAATGTTGTGCTTTGTTATGCGTTTACAGCTAACTTTCTGACTGAAGTAACTTTTTCTATATATCCCGTTCGCAGACAACTTTCAAATAATGTTTTACTCAAAAAATCAGTAATAACTTCTTCATAGCCGTCTCTGTCCCGTACTATTTTTACGATAAAACCGTCTTCCATTTCTCTGACGATTGTCATATAATCAGCTGGGTTTGTGCTTTTTATTTTATAAAAATCCATGTGTTACCTCCCAGTATTGTCACGGTACTACTATTTTCGGTAAAAAAAGAGGCGGTATTAGCTATTTATGAAGTCTCAGCAACTTTATATAGATGCCCATGTACATATTGGAGATTTTTCTTCTTGGATACCGGCAGAGAACACCTATGTTTGTTCCTGCGCTCACAGTCCCCATGAATTTGCAGCGGTAGAAAAAGCTTTGAACAAGTACCACAATGTGGTACCGGCTTACGGTATTCATCCGCAAAATCCCGACAAAGATTTGTATCCCTTTTTGGAAGAATTAGTAATTCAAAAAAGAGTCAAAGCCATAGGGGAATGTGGTTTTGATTTATTTACGCCGGATTTTATCTCTTCTTTGGAACAACAAAAAGAGGTATGGACTATGCAGCTAGAGTTGGCGGTAAAGCACAGTATACCTCTGGTTATCCACTGCCGCCGGGCTATGAACGAGCTTTTCGGTTATACGCAGCTATTGAAAAAATTACCGGCAGTTATTTTTCATGCTTTTCCCGGTTCTACTACAGAAGCACAATCGTTGTTCAAGCGGGGAGTACAGGGATATTTTTCCTTCGGCAAAGAATTGATAAAAGGCAGAAAACAAAGCATAGGTTGTTTAAAGGAACTACCTTTGGAATTGATCCTCTTGGAGACCGATGCTCCCTATCAAACATTAAAACACCAAAAGGAAACTCCGCCTGAGGATATTTTCCTTGTGTATCAAAAAGCTGCCACTGTGTTGGAGTATCCCATAAAAGAGCTTATTCCGATAGTTGAAAATAATTTCAAAAGAGCCTTACTGGAGCACTTCTAATGTATCAAATCTAATATCGCTGATTTTTGATTTTTTAAGGATTTTGGTATTGATAGAATCTCTGATTTCGAGCCTATATCTGTCTTGCCACTGAGGTTTTATATCTTTAACAGACTTTTGGGAAAAGTAAGATCTGATCAAATCTTTTATTTCTATGGTTTTGGATCTTATTTCTTCTGAAGCTGCAAGAGATTCTGTGCTGTAACCTAATGAAACTTCAAGGATGAGGGGCACTGATTGAAGATCTGCACTGTTGGCAGTGATTTTGCTTAACGAAACCCAAGATAAGTCCCGCTCCATAGTGTTTTGTTGGAGAACGGCATCCTCCTGAGCTTGTTTTTTTGCAAAACAGCCTAGCAACATAGATACGAGTAAAAGGGAAAAAACTCCTTTGATCCAGTAGTGTATATTATGCTTTTTGTAAATTGCGTAAAAAACTGACAGTTGATTCATACAAATCGATTAGTTCTTCTGTAAGGACGCTTGTATCGCCCTCTGCCTTTTGACGAAAAATGTCTTCCAACTGTTGAGCTTTTTCTGCCAAAGGATTGGCACTGAGCTGCCGGGCGGCACCCTTTAACCGGTGAATACATTTTCCGGCTTCTTCCATAGCCTGAGGATTTTTGTTCCTGGCGGTCCGTTCTAGTTCCCGAATCTTTTCGGGAGTACAGCTTGTATCCTGTAAAAACATGTCTGCCAAAGTATTGAACAAACTCATATCGTTATCAAGACGCTGCAAAGCTTCTTTCAAGTCAACCAAAGTCTTTTCCGTATTTTCCATAGGAACATTATAGTCTATTTTATTTTTTTTTGCTATATTAGAGCAATGACCATGTATACAATTTTTCTTTACGGTACCTGTGTATTTTCTTTGCTTTATGCTTTGTTGCACATTTCTTTTGCCTTTGATATTTCTCTTTTGGCCATGCCTCTTGTTTTGATTTTTGCCGGCATTCTGTTTTATTTTCAATATGTTTTTTCCGTGAAAAAAAAAGGTTATAACAGAATTCCCGTTGTAAAAAAATTATATCAGTATTTACCCTTTATCCTGTTGATTTCCTTTGTATTGCGCAGAATTGGAGGAAATCCCACGTCCCACATTGCGGATGTATGTGCCGTTATGTGTTGGGTACTTGTAACGGTAATGTCTTTTGTTTTTCAGTATGTTTTATCCGATAAGCGGATAGAAAAATATAT
>JAHLFV010000172.1 GCA_018883625.1 Candidatus Treponema excrementipullorum | reverse complement strand
TTGTTTTCTCTGGGGCACCTTACTTCTTCTGATTTTGTACACGGCTTACCTTTCATAGATGAATATCACAATGCCAGGTTAGAGGTTGTACGAGATGCCTACGAAAAAATTATAAAATCTAAAGCTGATGCAGAGAATTTAATAAAATATATACTGTACAGTAATACAATTTTACAAAATCAAGAAAATTGGTTAAATCAAGAGAAAAAACTTGTAGAAAGTCGTGCTTTGGAAATTGTCAGCCAAAAAATCTCTGAAGAAGCCAACAAACAGGAAAATATCGGTATTGCAGCTTTGGCCGTTGCTTCTCAAACATTGGTTTGTTCTTTTATTCCCGTTGTGGGCTTTTTTTTCGGAGCGGCAACAGCTATGTCTTCTGCTGTGGCTATTACTGCCTTTGATGCTGCAAAAAGTTTAAACTCAGTAAAAAAAGATGTACTTTCATTGAGAGATGGAAAGATGGCATTGGTAGAAGAATCAAATCGGGATATACAATCAATGTTACAAGAATGGAATTCGAATTCATTAGAATTGCAAAAAGTTGAAACAAAACTAAAGGAATTTCTTAAATCTGATGCAAAAACCTTTTCCTATGAAGCTTTTTGTATGAGCATTCAACAGTATTTGGGTATGTCCAGAGAAAATTTTAATCAAAATTGGGGAAGGGTGTTAACAAAATCTTTTTTCAAAAAAAATAATGCCGGCAATACTACAGGTACACTTTTAAATATGTGCAACGATTACGATACGAAGGTGTCACAACAAAAAGAATTATTGGAAAAAGAAGTGACCATTCTTTCTGACACTCACAATAAACAAGTAGAACGTTACAATAATTTTATTGCAGACTTTTTAACCATACCTCAGGATAGTTTCATTCGTTTACAGACTCTGTCAGAAAAAGCTGCAGATCCTCAATTGAGTGTTGAAGAGAGAAGGCGGGCAGAAGAAGATTATAAAAAACTCTATTCTCAGCTCAATACTGTTACCCCAAAACAGGAAAAAGAATTGGCTAAAATTATATCCCAAACTTGGTATGAAAATTATTGGGATGGCAGTATTCACTTACAAAACTTACATACCTTTTACAAGGAGTGCATGTTCAACAACATAGATATTTCTTCCAAGGAGGAAGAACAAACAAAGGAAATTAAAGAGCATATAATGGTAAACTCTTTAGAATATTTGAAGAAACGCCAACAATTAACTTTTGAAAAGGAACAGTTTATACTGCAAATGGGGGAAAAAGATCTTCAAAATCAACGCTGGACATGGGAAAATCAAATAAAAGCTTTATTGGATGTTGCCAAAACAAAATGGCAACAAACCGAAGAAAAATTAAACGGACAATTTTTCCTGTGGAATAAAAAATTTAACTCCAGACTTACGGAAAAAGAAGCCCAATGGCAAAAAACGTACACAGATTTTTTGATTCAAAAAGAAAATTGGATTCAACGCTCTTACTCTAACAGTTTGTTGCAAGGTATGAAGATGGATTTTGATGTTCCTAACTTTGATGTCTTTGAAAACCTCTTTGATAAAGAAACTTTACAAGTATCTGATGAGGGAGTAAAAGAAATTGAACGGGTTGTTTCCGAAACCTTAGACGATCCATTTTTCAAAGAATATTTGTATTATACGACACCTGTTTTTAACAGAAATCCGATAACAGAAAAGATTTCTGATTTCAGAAACTTTCACGTAAACCCCGGTAGTTTCAAAGCAAAAGGAGAAATTATCGAAAAACAACTTCAAAATGAAATAAGGAATTGGGAAACCAGAGAAATTTTGAATCAGGCAGAAAATCTGTTAAAAGAAATTTTAAATTCCTATCTTGACCAAATCGATGAAAGCAACACCGATGCAAAAAAATGGCAAGAAAAATTGGTTTTGGATCACGGGTATAAAATAGACGAGTCCATATACAGACAGGCTACTGTTCATGCAACACTCCTTAATCCTATTAGGGAAACCCAATTTATCCATAAATACGAGTTTTTTATTCCCGAACTGCCTACGCCCTTTGATTTTTCAAAAATGAGTTACAGTTTTATGAGTCATACTCCCATCATGGCAATTATAGAGCAGGAAAAAAATAACTTATTAAAATGGAGCAAGTCCGTTTTCGGTGAAACAACAGAAGATGCAAAAGAAAATATACAGGGAGCCTTACAAAAACATATTGGTACCAGTCCAGAATTTATTTCAGATTTCAGTAATGTCCAAAAGAAGGAAGATATTCTTAAAACAGCCGGATCGGGTGAAATGGGAAAAATACTCCTAGATTTTGTATGGAATGATTTTGTTGCACAAAAAGGATTCGGTGAGCTGAGTAAACCGGGATACGAAAAAAGCCTTTTTGATGACAGGAATTCATTTTTCAAAGCCCCCACTTTAAAAGGTATTATCGATATTGCCCTAAATGTTGTAGGAAATATAACGGGACAGGGCTGGTGGTTAAACAGCATAGATGATGTTTTTTTCCTGGGATTGGGATACGGCGGAAAATATATTTCCGAGAAAGATTTTTTACAGGGATTGGGTACCCAAGCTCTGGGACTTATGAAAACCTCTGCTATGGGAGTGAACGGTTGGGGTACAAAAATAATGGACAAAACATCCATACAGTGGCTTAAAGACAGTAAAATTGTGTCCTCACTACTAAAAAATGGCAGACATGATTTATACAGTGGCTTATTCAGTTCAAAATTTATGACTAATATGCAAGAAAACAGTTTTTTGTCCTTTGTATCGGGGGCATTTGTAGAAGGGGGATATTCATATCTTTCTTCTGTAGGAAAAAGCTACTTACAGGGAATTAATTGGTCTAAGATCGGAACAAAAGATTGGTACAATGCCGATATCGGAAACAACAGTTGGACTGCCGGAGAAACATGGGCAAATATGGTTCGGAGCAGTATAACTGGCGGTTTGGATAACGTTAATTTTAGAGACAGTTTAGGAATAAATTTGTCATCTAACATGGTTACAAACCTTTCCTCTGTAAGAAATTTTAATGATATTATGGGTAGTCTGGGATATACGGCCACTAAATGGGGGATTACAGGTCAAATGTCATTGAATCTTTTGAATTTTGGCAACACCGGTTTGCTTGAGTTGAGTATAGATAAAAACGGTGCTACTATGGGATTGGGAATGAACGGGGAAAACTTCGATGTACGGTATGGAATTAATGCATTAAAAGGTGTTTCGGAATCACAAAAAATAATGGATTGGAAATACACAGATAATACAAACTCCGTTCTTTTTACAGCCAGTAATTTGTTGGCTCACAGTACCGGATGTCTTACAAATAAAGAAGTTGCTTCTGGAATCTACACGAAAGAAATACAAGTCACAACAACGGATCGGGACGACATTTACGGAAAATATGACACAGATACAAGAATTATAGAAATCAACAAAAATCTTTTTAACAAAGATAAGAATACAATTGCCAAATTCAGCAGCGTTCTCAGCCATGAAGGTTCTCATTATTTTGGTAACCGGAAAGAAGCCATAGCTCATATATCTGGGGCAATAACATATCGGGAAGTTACGGATAAACTGAATATTAAAATGGATCAAAACTTCTATAAAGGGATAGAAACGGCACTATTTGATGAAGCTTCTTTGAAAGAGAATAGCGGTAACGAAGATTTTTGGAGAATCCCGATTTACAGTGATGGAACTCATGGACCCGTACAAATCGAATACGATGAAAACGGACAGATTATCAAAGACTTACATCTTGAGTACATACATTTAAATGAAAATGGTGAGAAGGAACTTATTAAAGTAGTAACAATAGAAGATACCACGGAAAGTGTGGCAGCTTCGTTAACACGAGCAGTAGGTCTGGAACGAGCCAACGAACTTTTGAATTCGGAGCTATCCAATACAGAACTCTATGATATGCAAACTCTTACAGATGTTTTAGGTGTTTCCCGGGAAGAGGCAGAAAAAATCAAACTGAAAGGTCACTTGCCGGAAAATATCAGTGAACTTCAATTGTATAAGTTAGCAGGAGAATCTCTTTTGAAAACTCGGGGATTTACCTATTCTCCCGAAACGGGGTGGACCGGCGGTTCCTTAGATGACATAACCCTTACAAATAATAAAACTATGGGATATATTTTGTTTGCCCCAAAAGTAAGGGAAAACGGCCCAACACTGGAAATAGATCGTTTTGTAGTTACTTCCACTCTGTACAGAAATACTAAGAGTTTTGATGGCTATATGTTAGGTTCTAATGGGATACCGGGCGAAAAACTTTTTACTCAGTATGCAGGTTTAGATCTTTCTGAAGATGAGCGTTTGGCACAAATGGCATTGGAAAATCGGGGTATGGATCAGTTGGTATTCAAAAAATACGACTTAAAAAATAATCTTCTCTCTGAACACACCGTAAGAGGAGTGCAAAGTGTTGATGTGTTTGTAAACAGAAAAAACAACAAAGGAGAGATTATCGAAGACCGAGATCAACAGTACTATCATTCGGTTTACGGTAACGTACAAGGGAATACCGTTGTTTCCGATTTTTCTTTGACAGTACAAATGGGGCGTTTTGGAGAAAATGATTTGAGCATATGTTTGATTACCAATGCCACAACAATGGATGGAGACAGAATCAATGCTCAAGGTGTGGACGGAGATCCCGGAGGTTCATGGCTTATCCATACTTCAAATTATCTCGCTTCGGACGGTTGTTTTATTATGCTCAAGGGAGAGGCTGAAAGACTAATAAATTTCTTTGAAGAAATAGGTTTGAAAAACGGAGATTTGATTGCAGGTACAATACATCAACCTATTGAGAAAAAAAGACATACGGAACCGAAGTATTTTTATTGTCTTCCGTAAATTGTCAGAGATTGCAAATTATAGTTTTCCCGCCGTAAATGCTTCTTAAATTTATCATATAGTTGCGGCGGGAATCTATATTTTCCTTTTATGAGATGACAGCGAACGAAAAAACTACCGTATTGACTTGTATACAATAAATTTCTATTATGTGTAGTTGTGTTGATTCGTTATTCTGCTGACGACAAAGGTCGTCCTATTAAAAAAGCTCTGATTTATACAAAAGACGAACACGGAATTACTCAAGATAAAATAGATCCTGATGCTTTGTTTATACTGAAGCAACTGCAGGACTATGGTTTTTCTGCCTACATTGTGGGAGGGGCTGTTCGTGATTTACTGGTACATAAAACTCCCAAAGATTTTGATATAGTGACAGATGCTACTCCGTCCAAGATAAAGAAGATTTTTCGCAATTCTCGTATTATCGGTAGACGGTTTCGTTTGGTTCACGTGTTTTTCGGAAGTAAAATATTTGAAGTAAGTACTTTTCGTTCCATTTGTGACGGTACTGTAGGGAACCGTTTCGGTACAATGGACGAAGATGTACAACGTCGTGATTTTACTCTGAATGCTCTGTACTATGATCCGTTAAAAGAACAAATTATCGATTATGTTGGTGGAGTAAAAGATATCCGTAAGGGTATTATTCGCCCCGTAATTCCTTTAAAACAGATTTTTGAAGAAGATCCTGTCAGGATGCTGCGGGCTGTAAAGTACGCTGCTACCACAGGGTGTAAAATGCCGTGGACTCTGAAACGAAAAATTCAAAAGTCAGCTCATTTACTGTCTCCCGTGTCTCCTTCACGATTGACGGAAGAACTTTTGAAAATCATCAACAGCGGTCATGCCTACGAGATAGTAAAGTTTGCCATGGAAGTTGATGTATACATGTGTTTACAACCGGCAGCTACTGCATTGATGTACGAAAATTCTTCCTTTAGGGAAAAATATTTTCAGCATTTGAAGGAAATGGATGCTTTCCAAAGGGAACATCCCGATTCCCGTTTAGGGGATAAATTGATTTATTTGATATACGATTTTGCTGCCAGTTTAACAGACTGGAAGGCAGAAGTAGAGTATAATTCTGCTGCATCCGAGCTGTACGTCCAAACATGGGCTCAGTGCAGAAATTTTGTTTTGCCTATGAATCCTCAACGGACAGAGTTAGAATACGCAATCAGGAGTGTGCTGAAGCAGTTAGGTGTTTCCGTACGCATCCCCAAAAAAGCTTTCTCTCCTGCAAAAAAAACTGGGGAAGAAACCCCTGAGATAAAAAAACGTCCCAAAAAGGTCAATCAAAGTAGGGAAGATAAGTCATCTAGAAATAAACAAATAGACACTGTTTTAAAAACAGGAAAGCTCAAACGTCAAGCTACACCGGTAGCCTTGTAGTGGTCTGCTGAACAGATAAAGTCGGTTCTATTCTGTTTTACCGATTTTATCTGTGTTTGTTATCTTGTCTATAATAATGCTCACTTCTTCAATAAGAATTCCGGTGTATTTTTCCACGTTGCCAATTATATATTTCTGCAAGTTGTGTATTTTACCTGTCAATTGGGTTCCAAAGGGAACATCTATTGTAAGTATAAGACGATAACCACGGGCATCTGTTTTTATTTTAAGCTTTTTCACCCGAATCTGATTGTCAAATTCGGCTACGCAGTGCATTACCATTTGAGTTATAGCCGCTTCTGAAATTTCCAAACGACCTTTTTTAGAAAACTCCGGACGGACTACAGTTTTTTCATACACCTTGCCGGTTTCACCGGCAGTTTTCTTTTTACCACCTTTCAGAGCAATCATGACTCTGTCGTAAAATATCTTCGGATAGTTATGTTTGATTTCAAGGGCAGGAACCGGTATTACATGTTTCCCCTCTATAAGTCTGTTTCGCTGCGCTTTCTCTATTTCTTCTTTGGTGGCGATATCTTCTATTTTGATTATTTTGCTGGGAGCCGGTAATTGCAATCTCATAGCAATTTTCTGTACCATTTTTTCCGAAGTCCCTAAAATCAGAATTTTTTTTATGTGCATTTTTTGTAATACTTTTGCAACTTGATCTCTGTGTCCCTTGTCATCAAAAAGGGCAACACGCACTGCACCCATATAAGTTTTTTCCCGTTTTGCCGATTGTCCCGCCAAAATTTTATCATTTTGAATCAACAATCCGTCATCAATGATAGCTTCCAAACTATACTTGTCTGCCAGTAATTTTGCCCTGAAACTTTTTCCCGTACCGCTGGGACCCACAAGGGCAAAAACCGTAATATTGTTAAAAGACTTAAGGAAATCAAAAATTTTCATACTCTCATAGTATAATCTTTCAGTGAAAAATCTGGCAAGTATATTTTCAGAATATCCTGAAAATTTTCAGGTAAAGCTGCTTCAATTGTAGTAGGAATGTCCATGGGATTAGGAGAAGGGAAACTTAGTTTCCAAGCATGCAGATAAAAATCCTGCGTGAATGGGAGATGTTTATGTGAGAGGCCTCCATCTGCGTCCGCCACACTTTTTAAACTGGTTCCTCCGTATGCAGTGTCACCCAGCAACGGATGTCCGTGATAACTGCTGTGCAGTCTGATTTGATGGGTCCTTCCTGTCTCTATTACAAAATGAGCCAAAGTAACATTTTTTTTCCCGACATGTCCGTAGGCTAGGGGCTTTACGTAGGTCCTTGCTTTTTTACCCTGAATATCAATGGTGGAAGTTTTATAGCTTTTTTGTCTCTTTATTCCTCTTTGTTCAGAATTATCTCTGCTTATGGACTCCTCCCACAATGTTTCTTTTACCAGACCTTCTACCAGTGCCACATATTCCTTTTTTAAGATGTGTTGTTGTACTGCTTGAGAAAACCATCGGGCACCTTCCAAACTTTGGGAAAAAACAAGTACTCCCGTAGTTTTTTTGTCCAATCGATGCAAGGGCCCCGGTCTAAAAGACAAAGATTGCTTCCCGTACTCCCGAAAATAGTCCTGTGTAATAATAGAGTCTAGAGAAGTCTCTCTTCCATTTCCTCCCTGTACGGCAATATTGTAAGGCTTGTTGATAATTCGTACATGTAAATTTTTGAATAAATCTTCTATGGGCAACAACGGTGTATCCGCTTGTGTCCACTCTTGTGTGTACGAGTGTCTGTATGTTACAGGTTTTACAGGTATCAGAGGACAGTGTTCCGGGGAGTTTTTCTCTGAATTTGTATTTTGTTCTGTCAGAAATCGTGCTACAGAGATACTGTCGCCGGTGGTAACTAAATAATCTTGAGAAACTTTCTTTTGGTTGACTTTGATGATTCCTTTTCTTAACGCCTTATATAAAGCTGCCAAAGAAGAATTCGGTAAAATACGTCGTAAAATCTTATCTATTCGACGATTATTATCATTTTCCCGTACAATAAATTCCGTAAATTCCATCGATACGATTGTATAAAAAAATAAAGTGAAAATCTACTAGACAAAACTTATGTTTGCAGTAAAATAGAAGTGTATGATTGAATCTTTTTTGAGGCAGCTTGAACTTTTATTCAAAAATCCGGCGTTTCTCGCTTGTATCATCAGTTGGTTTTCCACCCAGTTTATCAAGACTGTTATCAAGTTGTTTGCAGGTCAGGTCGCCAGCTTAAGGGACTTGTTTGCCTTGTTGCTGTGGCGTACAGGAGGAATGCCTTCCAGTCATACGGCTTTAGTTGCTACCCTGTGTACCGTAATAGGTTTTCGTTCAGGAATGAATTCCGATATTTTTATTTTGGCTCTTTGTTTTGGTTTGGTGACAATTCGGGATGCCTTGGGGGTTCGCAGAGCCAGCGGTATTCAAGCTCGTGTCTTAAATGAAGTCGGTGCTGTGCTTCGAGATAAAGAAATCATGGATTTTGCTCCTATAAAAGAGGTTCATGGTCATAAACCGGCGGAAGTCCTCTTTGGTTGCTTTTGGGGAGTTGCCATTGGCGTAGCCTTTTCTGTTTTGTAGGAATTCTCTTTCATGAAAAGGATGGCTATATATTCTTCCGTCGGAGCAATTCTTGTTGCTGTTGCTATACTATTTATATTTTGTTTTAATGCCCGTATTCCTGAGTCCCATTCTTGGAAAGGGTATTTTGTCGTTTACGTAGACAGAACAATTCCAGAATCAGAGGTTTTAACTACCTTCTCCGATTACGGAGTAAAAAAAATAATCACCCTTTCCGGGCAGCGGCAGCCTTTTGTATCAGACTATGTTCCTGTGCAATCCTTAGACTCCGATGAGTATCTTACTGACCGTCAAAGATATTTTTTTGATCAGTCTCAAAAAATGCAACTGTACTATATTGCCGATGAAGATCTTGTGGCAGGATTGCAGGTTACCTCCGTCCTAAATGATCGGTACGGTAGTACTGCGGCAGGAATAGATCATGTTACGGAGTATCCTTGGTTTGTACCGGTAGCGGTTGTTATTGTTTTTTTGATTTTGTTTATAATATCAAAATCAAAGCTGTATTTTTTTGCAGCATCTTTATATCCAGTTTTATTCAGTTTTTGCCTGCCACAATATACTTCCGCCATGGCCTGTATTTTGGCAGTGTACGTATTTTTTCTGTCTAATAGTTTCTTAAGAAGAAAAAAGATTTTGTGGGCAACTATTAAAAATCCTGTTATTGTAATTTTTGCATTATTGTCTTTTGTCAGTGCTTTTATAGGTTCCGTTGAAGCTGGACTGCTGTTTATCCTTGTGTATATCGGAAGTTTTTCCCTTTTATTTTTGTTGCGGTTTAAAAACAAAAAAAAATCACAACAGCGTTTTGTTCCGATTTTGATTCGTCCTGCAGAAATGGTTCCTGTATTCTCTAAAAAGTCTTTTTTTACTATTTTTTTGCCGGCTATTGTCTCCGTGTTTTTTTGTGGAATTCTTATTTTTTCAGGACATTTTCCCATAGATAATACCATAAACGGCTTGTTTATTCCTGCGCCGACGGAGTATACTGAGGAGGCGTCTTTTACAAGAGAAGGATATGAGGAAAGTATTTCTTCAAAGGGAAAAAATTCTCTGCCGAATTTAGCTCATTACGTGCATTGGGTATGGAAAACTATGACTTTTCCATACCGTTCCCTTTATGATGAAAATACAGATTCTCAGGTAGCTCAATTTGGAGATGAAGTTTGTCAGTTTTCTTATGCTATTACGGAATCAGGAACTATACAGGAAAGTGTACAAACCCTCTATACTTTTGATGATAGTTTTATGCAACTATCATTGGAAATGATAGACGCAAATGCATTGCAAATTGAGCAACTGTTAAAAGATCAACAATGTTTTACCGCTGTAGGTTTTAAGCAAACCGGCAGCAGAAATTCAAATATATCTAGTACCGGACAACTATCTATTCTTTTGGCTCTATCGGGAGTGATAATGATGTCTATGATTGCCGGTATACTGATATGGAGAAAAATACAATGAAAATGCATGTTTCAAAATTGTTACCTTATGCCACACCGAGGTTTTCCGAGTATAGTAACAGTTTTATTCCTCGGGAAGTAGTTATTCCGATTATGCAAACCCACGATGCTGTAGAATGTTCTGTTGCTGTGGGAGATAGAGTACAAGAGGGACAGGTCATTGCTTCAGGAAAGGGGCTTTTGGGACCTGTGGTCCATTCTCCTGTTCCCGGGACAGTAGTTGGAATAAATAACAAATTGATGCCTAACGGTCGCAGGGGAAAAAGTATAACTATACGATTTCAGGGTGAATTTTCTCTCTTTGGAAAATCCCTGGCTAAAAATGACTGGGAAGTCATGACCCCGGCAGCCCTTATCCGACTTATCTCTGATAATGGGATAATCAATACTTTTCATAAACCCGCCGTATTATCCTGTCAGCTGGAAAAATTTTCCCGTTCAGATTCCCGCAATAACTCTCCCAAAACATTGGTGGTGCGATGTTCCGATGAGGACCCCGGCTGTACTTTGGATTTATTCCTTTTTGAGCAAAAAATGCCGGAAATTTTGGAAGGAATTGATGTTTTGGCAAAGGCAGCTCAGGCTACCCGGGTAATTGTGTTGATACCGAAACGATTTAAACCTTCCGGTGATCTTTCTTCCACACCCATCAAAGAGTTAGTAAAAAAATCATTCTTTAAGGAAGCTTCACCTAAGGTTGCTTCTAAAATGGAAGGGCCTACGGAACAAGGCGAGATATCATCCCTGGAAGAAACACTGGAACAGGGAGTGCATGTTGCAGAAATAGCTGTTGAAGAATTACCTGTATCATCTATGGAATATAACAGTGAAAATCAAACTAAAGAGTCAGTTTTAAAACAGTTTGTAATTTTTGATGATACAGTATATCCCAGTGGTGGTAAGAGAGATATAATTAACTTGGTCAAAAAAAAGAAAAACATACAGCCATCCCTACAAGGCGATGAACTTTTTGTAGATGCAAGTACCGCTTTTGCTGTTTATGAAGGTGTTGTGTACAACAAACCTTTTGTAGATAAATATATTCAAGTGAGTGGCAGGGCTTTGGCAGGTCAGGGAATTATCAAAGTTCGTTTAGGAACACCGTTGCGATATTTAGCTGCTGAATTAGGTGGAGTAACCCGTCCTTTAAAGAAAATTCTCATAAACGGTGTTTTAAGGGGAACAAATGTTTTAGATTGGGATATTCCGGTCACAAAATATGTTAAATCCGTAATTTTTTCTGCTGAAAACGAATATTTTTCTTCCTCTTTGGAAGAATGCGTTCAATGCGGACGGTGCAGAACAGTGTGCCCGGTAGGTTTGTATCCTGATTTGCTATATAAAAAATATTCTCAAAACTTAGATTTGGATCCTGTGTATATAGAAACTGCCTCCATGTGTACTGGTTGTGCCTTGTGTAACGCCGTCTGCTCATCTCGACTGCCTTTACATCAATGTATTAATTTTTTAACAAGGAATAAACTATGAAAACTAAAGATTCTGTAAAACTTGAGCCCTTTCATTATGTTTTTCCATCGATTCCGATGGTAGCTTTAGTAACGATAGTGGTTTTATTGCCTCAAATTTTTATGTTGTTTTTTACGGAAAGTTATAAGTCTTTTGTTCTTATTGCCGGTTGCATCAGTGCTTCCCTCATTATGGAGTTTACAGACAGTTTCTTCTTGCGTAAAAAAAGAGGTTTTTATTCCCTTGCGCTGTTACAGGG
>JAHLFV010000013.1 GCA_018883625.1 Candidatus Treponema excrementipullorum | reverse complement strand
TCGGATAAGAAAAATCTGAAATAATTTCAGATTGAGGGATTTTGTCTTTTTCAACATCACTTTGACTACCCTTCTTTAACTCAAGATTTTTTCCCACCGAGGTATGGTTTTCCAAATACTTAAATACGGTTCGAGCTTTATCTTTTTGTCCTGTGTAATACAAAGCCTCTCCGTAACATCCGGTCAATAAAGCCGGTATACCGGAGAAAACTTGTTCTGTATCACCCAAGGAATATGGTTGATGATCAAAAACTGTCTGTACAATTTCGTATTTTTCTATAACGCTGCCGTAAAGCCCTGTTTTGTGATCCTGATATATTTCTTTGTAATATTCCCCGGCAGTCTTTTCCTGTACCGGCTTTTTTACTTTGCTACCGGAAACAACGTCGGCTACAGCCACTGTGACCGCACCTACAAACAACACAATACAAAAAGAAAAAAAACGAAAACAGATTTTTCTGCAAAACACCGAACTTGTGTTACTCCTTTTTACAAGATAAGCGTAGTATAAACACTTTGTACTATAGATTGTAACAGCAGAAAAGATGTAGGAAAGCTACCACACCTACATGGTTCGGTAACACAAGTAAGTGTGGTTTATTAAACTGAACGACTAGGACGAACTTGTCTACACGTCAGACATAGATGCTCATTAGATATATACACTGTCTTAAAAGACCGCTACACAAAAATTTACTGAAGGTAAAAAATTTCAGAAGTATTCACCCGCACCAAATGGAGATAGGCATCTTTATACTGGTTAATAAAAAATTCCAAAGGAACTTCTTTGCCGTTTTGGAAAATTACAACCTCAAACTGGCCGGCAGTGTTAAAGTAGGGAAAAATTGCCACAGCTTCGGAATAATAGTGTACTTCCGGCACACCTTGCAAGTCGGTGTCATGTTCCCGAATGGCACCAAAAAACATCCGTCCCGGTTCTGTTGCTGCCAAAACGTACAAAAGAGGTTTTATATCTTTAATTTGGTAACCTGTATCTTGCAAATACCCCAAAGCATTGATTTTTTTGTTTTTGCCCACCAATCTTGAAGAAAAAGGACTGACTGTCACATCACACCCGGAAGTATTGTAGTAATAATTTCGCCCGGATGAAACGGAAAGAACAGCAGCTGCCAAATTTCTTGTCCAATCCAAAGAAAGATTCATATTTGCAACCGTTGTATTCAGATGATCTGCATACCCACCTTGCCGATGTTCCACGGTAGATACGGTAAGAGGTTTCCACAAAGTATTGCTACCGGAAAGAGGTTCAATCAAGCCATCGGCGATCCATTTAACAAAACCTAAAGAATTAAGAGACAGGGTGTCTTCCTCTATCTCTTCTTGAGGAACGATACGTTTCTTTCCTGTGGAAACATAGATGGGCTCACCGTCTTCATTGTAGCAGGCATCTTCAACGATTTTTACTCGGGGCAAATTTTCTCTGATAACCGCTATCATTTGCAAAACAGAATGATAAAGCTCCGGTTCTACATCCACATAGGACCAAGGCAAGGAATCATGGGTCAAATCCAACACTTCAAAGAGAGAAGATTTATACAAGTTTTCAAAATTAACCCCTAAAGGTACACCCTGCACTACGTAAGAACCAAAAATCAACAAATCAGCCAAAGCCTTTTGACCACTGGGACGGATCCTTAACACAACTTCCGGATCGGGAGCAAAAAAGTATTCAATGTACAGGGGTTCTCCCGTGGCACTGTTTCTGTGCAAAACCCAACTACCGGGAATATCCGCGGGATAAATATCAACTTTTGTAGCGGTTTTTACCGTACCGGAAATAATATCCAACTCAATTTTTTTTGAAGGAGCCACAATTACAAGTATTTCATCACTGAACTCTTCAACACGTACCTGAAAACTGCGACCGATATTGTTTACATAAATTTCCGGTTCATTCTGACATACCTTTTCTAAAGGAGCAGTAAACCAACTATCTACCAGTTTTTGCCTGATCTCTGCAGAATCGGGAATCCCCTGACGGTTATATAAAGCAAAACAGGGCAAGAACCCCATAACAAACAGCACCGTTGTACCTAGGAGTTTTTTTAACATAGATCCTCCGCGTATAAACATATTTATTGTATCGGCTCGTCAGGGTTCCTTCCTACAGGGGCATTTGACAAAAGAAGCTTCAAACGGTTGAGCTGATTGACTTCGCTAGCACCTGGGTCGTAGTCAATGGCAGAAATATTTGCTCCGGGAAATCGATTTCGCAACTCTTTTATCATGCCCTTTCCCGTAACATGGTTTGGCAGACAGGCAAAGGGTTGAACACAGGCTATACTGGGAACCCCGGATTTGATCAATTCCACCATTTCCGCCGTCAAAAACCAACCTTCTCCTGTAATATTACCCAATTGGACAATATCATCTACCCCTTTCATCAGGTCATAGATCAGCGACGGAGCTTCAAACCGACGACTAGCCGACAATACTTTCTTTATTCTTCGGCGATACAACTCCAAAGCCCACACTAAAAAGCGGGCATTTCGTTCAGTTTTTTTAGGAAAGGCCAACTCTTCATGACGGAAAATACCCGTAGAAAAAGTGTAGAACAAAAAGTCTGCCAAATCCGGCATAACGCATTCAGCACCTTCCCGTTCAATAACACGGCATATATCGTTATTGGCTGTAGGATGAAATTTTACCAGAATCTCTCCTACAACACCGATACGGGGCTTTTTTATCGGCAGGATAGGTAGATTATCAAAATCCCGAACAATGCCTTCTATAAGCTTACCATACTTTGCTATAGAAAGAGACTGTAATTGAACTTCTGCTCTACCGTTCCACTTTTCGTACAAGGCGTCAGCGGAACCGGGTTGGGCTTCATACGGCCGGACACGATACAGCACCCGCATCAACACGTCCCCAGTCATCAATGCCATCATAGCCCGATGGATCAAAGCCGGAGTTATTTTAAAACCGGGATTGGACTCCAAACCGGAAACGCTGAGGGAAATAACCGGAACTTTTTCAAAACCGGCGTCTACCAAAGCTCGACGGATAAAACCGATGTAATTGGTTGCCCGACATCCCCCTCCGGTTTGGGTTATCAGCAAACTTACTTTATCTAAATCGTATTTACCGGATTTCAGTGCAGCAATCATTTGCCCCGCAACAATGATGGAAGGATAACAGGCATCGTTGTTGACGTACTGCAAGCCCACGTCTACCGCCAAAGTATCAACTTCCGGTAGAACCACAAAATTATAACCGGAATATTCAAAGGCTTTCTGTAACAGTCTGAAATGAATGGGAGACATTTGAGGAGCAATAATAGTGTGAGTCTTTTTCATCTCTTTTGTAAAAATCTGTCTCCGATAAGCGGCAGATACTGATACAGGTTTAAGATACCGACGTCGTTCCCGTTCTTTAACGGCAGCAATCAAACTGCGTATTCTGATGCGGATGGCACCCAAATTTGATCCTTCGTCGATTTTTATAAGGGTGTACATTCTGCCGTGAGCCTTCATTATTTCATCTACCTGGTCGGAGGTAACCGCATCCAGCCCGCATCCGAAACTGGTAAGTTGTATCAATTCCAAACTGGGGAATTCAGACACAAAAGAAGCTGCCCTATAGAGCCTGTTATGATACGTCCACTGATCCACAATACGCAAAGGACGTTCTATACTTCCCAAATGGGCAACGGAATCCTCCGTAAAAACAGCCAAGCCCAAACCGATAATCATCTCCGGAATACCGTGATTTATCTCTGGATCCAAATGATAGGGGCGTCCGGCTAACACAATTCCCCGTCCCCCGATACGGATAAGCTGCTCTAAGCCCTCTTCTCCGGCTTCTTTTACTTCCCGCCGAAAATTTTCTTCCTCTGCCCAAGCTTTATCAAGAGCACTCTTGATTTCTTCCTCTCTTATGGAAAATTTTTTCCCTAACTCTTCAAACAGCCGTTCTCCCAAACGCTTTTTGTCATAAATCGGCAAAAAGGGATTCATAAAAGTAACGGACTCATCCCGACGCAGAGCTTCTATGTTATTGCGCAATACTTCGGGATAACTTGTAACGATAGGACAATTATAATGATTGCCCGCACCCGGGTCTTCCTGAATTTCATAGGGAGCACAGGGATAGAAAATAAATTTAACCCCATCTTTTAAGAGGGCTTCCACATGTCCATGGGAAATTTTTCCCGGATAACACACCGACTCGGAAGGAATCGTTTCCAATCCGCCTTCGTAAACACTGTGACTGGAACGGGGAGACAGGCGAACTCTGAACCCCAACTCTGTAAAAAAGGTAAACCACAGAGGATAGTTTTCGTACATGTTCAACACCCGAGGAATTCCCACATCACCTCGAGGTGCATCTTCTTTTTTTAAAGGTTTGTAGTAATTGAACAGCCGCTTATATTTCCAGGCAAAAAGATTAGGTAAAGTGGCATCTTTGTCCTGTTCTTTTGCATTACTGGCGTCAATCACTGCTCCACCATCTTCTAACTCGGCACCCCGCTCACAACGGTTTCCTGTTACAAAGTGCCGAGCGTTAGTCGTTTCACCGGTAGTAGTAAAGGTATTGATTGTCAAAAGACAGTTGTTTGAACATTTGCCACAACGGCGCAACTGTAAATCTACAGAAAAGTTTTCAAGTTCTTCCAAGCTAGCCAAACCGGAGGTTATTTTTGGAGGAATAAAAGTGGCTTTATCTACTCCTGCCGGAGGCATTTGCAAATCTTTCCACTGGTCCAGAGCAATCAATGCAGCCCCATACGCCCCCATTAAACCGGCTACGTCAGGACGATACACATTCACTCCGGCAATTTTTTCAAAGGCTCGCAACACTGCGTCGTTGTTGAAAGTTCCTCCCTGAACTACAACTTTTGAACCGATATCCGAAGCCTTTCTCAGTTTAATAACCTTAAACAAAGCGTTTTTTATAACGGAATAAGACAAACCGGCAGAAATATCCGCAACAGAAGCCCCCTCCTTTTGAGCCTGTTTGACACGACTATTCATGAAAACTGTACAGCGGCTGCCTAAGTCTACAGGTTTTTGTGCCAACAAAGCCTTTTTGCTGAATTCCCTTACATCCATACCCAAGGATCGGGCAAAGTTATCCAAAAAGCTACCGCAACCGGAAGAACAGGCTTCGTTTAACTGTATGGAAGTAATTGCACCGTTTTTCATTTGCAGACATTTCATATCCTGTCCGCCGATGTCCAACAAAAACTCCACTCCAGGCACAAAAAAGTCAGCGGCTCTATAGTGAGTTATGGTTTCTACTTCTCCGGCATCTACACCTAACGCAGCCTGAAAAAGAGCTTCTCCGTAACCGGTAGATACGGAACGGGCTATATACGCCTTTTCCGGTAACTGCTTATACAGATCCTTCAGTACCTTGACTGCCAAATCTACGGGATTACCGGCATTCACATCGTAAAACCGCCATAAAATTCTGCCTTCTTTATCGATAAGCACGGCTTTTGTAGTAGTAGAACCGGCATCTAGCCCTAAAAATATGGGACCGGTAGCAGTTTGCAGATCCCCGGACATAGCCATTTCTTCGGCATGACGCTTATGAAAAGCTTCCAGTTCCTCTTCATCTCTGAACAAGGGCTCTAAACGCTGCACTTCATTCATTTCCGCATCTTTCAGGTTATCTAAACTGTCCCGAAAAGCCCCCAAAAGAGGAAGGGATTCCTTTTCTGCAATCACACAAGTTCCGCTTCTATCTGCAGAAAAGGCAGCTCCCATAGCTACAAAAAGTTGTGAATCTTCAGGACACACAACATTGTCTTCTGTCAGGTTAAGAGTTTTTATAAATCGATATCGTAATTGGTCCAAAAAGTGCAAAGGTCCACCTAAAAAGGCTACACAACCCCGAATAGGTTTTCCGCAGGCCAAGCCGGAAATGGTTTGAGTTACCACTGCCTGAAAAATACTGGCAGCAATGTCTTCCCGGCGGGCTCCTTC
The DNA here is from genome assembly GCA_018883625.1 of Candidatus Treponema excrementipullorum. GTDB lineage: Bacteria > Spirochaetota > Spirochaetia > Treponematales > Treponemataceae > Treponema_F > Treponema_F excrementipullorum. The sequence continues at coordinate 21,592 of JAHLFV010000013.1, read as the reverse complement.
ATTTATGAGAGGCTGCACATCGGTTTTGGCAAAGACACCGCACCGGGCTGCAATGGGATAAATAGTAGTGGCCCCCTTTGCCAGTTGGTTTAATCCGGTGGCGTCGGTTTCCAAAAGGGCTGCCATTTGATCTATAAAAGCTCCCGTTCCTCCGGCACAGGAACCGTTCATGCGTTGTTCCACACCACCGGAAAAATAGGTGATTTTAGCGTCCTCTCCCCCTAACTCAATGACTACGTCAGTTTGAGGAATTATTTTTTGTACCGCCGTGGTACCGGCTACAACTTCCTGAATAAAAGGGATATTAAGCCATTGGGAAACGGCAAACCCTCCTGAACCGGTAACTTTTATACTTAAAGGTTGATTAACTCCTAAAGGGAGCTGTTTTTCCAAAGTATCTAATGCCTTCTTTACAACCGTAACTATGGTACTTTTGATATCCGCCAAATGGCGTTGGTAATCACCGTACAATATTGTGTCATCTTTGTCTAAAGCCACAAATTTTACGGTAGTAGACCCTACATCTATACCCACACGTATAGGGCTGCCACTTGGTGTAAGCATGGCACCTTGTATTGTTTTTACAGTGTTTTCTATACTATTGTTCTCCATACCAGTATCCATATCCTTTAGACCTTTCACAAAAACAATCTTTACAGGGATCACGCCCCACATAATTCTAATAAAAAATCAGTAAAATGACTAGAAATATTACAAAATTTTATATTTTTTTCACAAATATATTACAGAATATCATGATTTTCAAAATAATGCAAAATCTGACAAAGCTCTTACAGAACTACTCTCCGTCACATTGAACAAAAACGATAACATCTGTATCATAGGCTCATGGGTAAAAATAAAAAAAGCTCCCTTTTAGCAGCAGGAGCACAGCTGTCTTTTTTAACTCTCCTATCAAGAATTTTAGGACTTATCAGGGAGTCTACAAAAGCGGCTTTTTTGGGAACATCTGCTTTGGCAGACGCCTTCGGAATTGCTTTTATGATCCCCAACCTGTTTCGACGACTTTTTGCGGAAAACAGTATTTCCGTAGCTTTTATTCCTACATTTAAAGCCTATTTAGAATCCGCAGATACCCCGGAAAGGAGGCAAGAAACCCAAGATTTTGTCAATGCAACTTGTACCCTTATTACGTTTCTTACAGCCTCGGTAGTCGTATTGGGCATAATCGTCACGCCGCTTATTATACCCTTTTTCTACAGCGAAAACGATGCAACAGTTTTATCGGAAACAGTTCTTCTTACACGTATAATGTTTCCCTACCTGTTTGTTATTTCCGTTGCGGCTTTTTTTCAAGGGATTTTGAACGGACTAAAAATATTTGCTCCTTCAGGATTTACTCCTGTATTGTTTAATATAATCGTTATTGGTGCTACCTACCTTTTGTCACCTTTTACGGCAAATCCGGCTCGGGCTATGTCTATAGGTGTTTTGATAGGAGGTATTGTGCAAGCTTTGTTCCAGTTGCCCTTCGTGTTGAAAAATCATTGGCGGGTTTCTTTTACCTCCTTGAAGACAGCTTTTACCAATCCGGGAACAAAAAAAGTTATTGCTTTGGTAGGACCTACGATTATAGGCATGGCAGCCTATCAGCTCAATGACTTGGTTTCCACTATTTTGGCAGGAAATGCAGGAACGGGAGTTGTTTCCAGTTTACAATATTCTCTGCGTTTACAGGAATTAATTTTGGGAATTTTTGCCGTTTCCATCGGTACTATAATTCTACCGGATATGTCATCTTTGGCAAAAAGACAAGAGTGGGATAGTTTCAGTACCTTGCTTATTCAATCTGTACGCATTATTGCTTTGATTACCATTCCCATTACTTTTTTTTCCTTTATTACCGGAGAAAATATCATTACTCTCGTATACAAAAGTAACAGTTTCGATGATGAATCCGTTATGCTCACTTTGGAAGCATTTCGATATCACATAATCGGCCTGTTTTTTATTGCAGTCAATCGTATCATCTCACCTGCTTTTTATGCCCAGGGGAATACAAAATCTCCTGTAGTAGCCGGCATTATCGGGTTTGCCGTAAATATTTTACTGGCCCTTGTTTTAGTCACTCCCATGGCAGGTGGAGGTATTGCCTTAGCTTTGACCCTTGCCAGCTTGGCAAACACTGTATTCCTTTTTGTTTTTTTGGCAAAAACAAAAACCGTCTCTGTTGCCGTGGTAGTAAAAGATATGATTTTGTATTCCTTGAAACTGGTTGTCTATTCTATCATTGCATCGTTGCCTTTGATACTCTTCCACAACCAGATTTTCTCTCTGATTCAAAGCAACAATCGGTTTATCAGAGAAGGAGGAACCTTAACGGTGGCAGCTCTGATTTTTGCCTTCATCGGAGTTGCATTACTGTTATTAACAAAAGACCCTGTTGTAAAAGTGGTCATGGATAAAATAAAACGAAAATAACTATTTGGAGGATTATATGGAAAAACTTTATGGCCCTTATTGTAATAACCGCAGAGAAAGATTTGCAGAGTTTTTACGGGAAAACAATATTGCCGCAGCTGTATTTGAAGATACAGAAGGAAGACGGGATCCCTCTGTCCGATATTTTACAGGTCAACCGGGAGACGCTATCTTGGTTATTACAGCTCAAGCCGATGCTATTCTCTGCCCTTGGGACGAAAATATGGCACAGGAAATGGCTGTAGTACCCCGCATTATCCCTTTAACCCACTTCCGCCGAAACAATGTTGAAGCCGTCAAAGGTCTCCTCAAAGAATTAAAGGTTCCCGTGGGCAGCCGCATAGATATTCCGCCGGTCACCCCTTATCCACTGTTTTTGAAATTCGTCGATGCCCTTTCTGACTATACAGTATTATGCAGAGAAGAGGGAGTACACCAACACGTTGCCGACATGAGATCTATAAAAGATGAATATGAAATCAGCTGCATAAAAAAAGCGGCTGCCATCACCGACGGTATTATCGATCACTTGGAAGAAGCAATTAAAGACAACAAAATAAACACCGAGTTGGATGTGGCATTGTTTATAGAAAAGGAATGCCGTCAGCAAGGTTGCGAAAGAACAGGTTTTGAAACCTTGGCTGCCGGTCCGGACAGAAGTTTCGGTATACACTGTTTTCCTCCCTTTACAGCAGGGACATTTGCAGACAGAGGATTATCTATTTTGGATTTCGGCGTTGTATATCAAGGATACACCAGCGATGTTACTCTTACCGTAGCCCGAGAACCTCTTACACAAGAACAGGAAACCCAGCTGGAACTTGTACAAAAAGCCTATGACCAAGCTCTTGAACTGTATAAAAACGGCCTCCCCATTCATAAGGCCGCCGAAAAGGCAGACGCCGTTTTTGCCAAAGGAAAACGTTCCATGCCCCATGCTTTGGGACACAGCTTTGGTCTGGAAGCCCATGAATGGCCTACTGTCCGCCCTACCATTGACGAAAAAGTCGTTTTTAAACCGGGAATGGTCGTCACATTAGAGCCTGGGTTATATGATTTAAAAAACGGAGGATGCCGCTTAGAAAACGACATCCTCATTACAGAAGAAGGAAGTGAAGTTATAACCCACTCCCGAATCATCAGATTCTGATATTACAAATCAGATAATTCATCTAATAATTTTTTTACAGAAAAATCTAGGGACAAAGACAATGAAGGGTCTTTGCTCCCTAGTTGCTGTATAAAGGGTCTCATAGAGTGTAAAACCTGAGCCGAAACGGCAGCCTCATTAAACTGTTTTACAATATCGTACTTATTCTCCGGTACTTTCACAAGACCTTTATCTCGCAGAGCATCAGTTATAGTAAGTAATCCCGGCTTTCCCGACAGACGCTGAATAATATAATCCAACTGAATCTTTTTCATATCGTTGTTAAAGTCAGACAAAATATCTTCGGGAAGATATAAGGACAAATTTTTTATTTCCACAAAAAGATTCCGCAAATCTCGGAACTTGTCCCGGAATTCCTTATCTTCCATATCGTCTGCCAATTCTTCTACCGCATCGATTACATCGTCCTTATTTTCTGTAAAATCAGCGTCAATCTCTGAAATATCGGGAATTGATTCTTGCATGACTTCTTGCTCCTCTATTGGCAATACAGATTCTCCCTCAGGATATTCAATGTCTTCAAAAGGTTCCAATTCTTCTACAGGTTCAAGGAAATCTTCCGGCTCTTGTTCTGCAAGTCCGTCAACAGATTCATCCTTGGGAGGCTCAATATCAGCTTCTTCATATAACGGAAGTTCATCTTCATCCAAGGGCAACACCTCTGCAGGTTCTTCCCACAGCGGATCCTTGTTTTGTCTCGGATATTCGGGAACATTATGTGACTCGGTATCTTCTCTGAAAGGCAACGTCGGTTCTTGTCTGTCTTCCATATATCGTTCTGGAGTACTTGTACCGCCACCGTAATTGAGAGGCATCTCATCATAAAAGGGTAACTGTTGAGAATTGTAATTACATTTAGGTTCATAATCCACAGGTTCATCATGAGAAACCAGGTGTTTTAAATCCGGCACATCAAGAGTAGGATCTTTTTCAAAACTTATACTTTCGTAAGAGTCAAAGTTATCGTCGCAGAAAACGTCATCATTTTGCATACGAATATTCGTAGCAAAAAAATCACTATCAGGATCCAAGGTTTCACCTATGTTCACAACGTTAGCGCTATCTTCTGACAACGCCGTCTCTGTACCGGTATTCTCTTTTTGCTCTCGAATATCGATATCTGCTACGTCATTCTGTGGGACAGAATCTGTTTTGTCCACATAGAGGGGAACAACAGGCTCCTGTACGGGAGAACATGCTTCCGGAGCATGCACATACGTAGACAACCGTGACATAGCCCTTTGAATTGCTTTATTTTGACAGTCTTCATCCAAGGCTTTAATGTAATATTCCCGCGCCACTGCATACTGATTTTCCTTTTCATAACAAGAAGCTAAAGCCGCCAAAGCAATAGGATCGTTAGGCAGATGCTCCAAATACTTTGACAAAAACTTTTGAGCTTCTCCTACATTTCCGATTTGACGGAATCGAAGAGCAATATCCAAATAATGCAAAAAATACGTATCGTCAATCGTAGCTATTTTTCTTAAAGTTTCGGAAACGCTATCTGTATCATTGCAACAGGCGTAATACTCCGCCAACACGTGATTTGTTGCCAAGTCATTCCTAAATTCATCAATGAGAGAAAAAATAACCTCACGAGCTTTCTCAAACTGATTGGCCGTCAACAAAGTTCCGGCATATTGAATTCTGATTCCTTTATCTGTGGGAGGAACCGATTCCACCTCATCAAGAAGGGAAGCCGCTTCTTCTTGTCGCCCTTCTTGAAGATAAGCATCTGTCAATCCTAAAACAGCTACCGGATCCCGTTTTTCTTTTTTTAATACTTTTTCAAAATGCTGTCCTGCCTCTTCAAACTCACCCCGTTTTAACCGAACAGTTCCCATAGAGCGTTGCAAGTTTATATCTTCCGGAGTAATAGTAATTCCTCTCAGCAGTACCTCAAAAGCTTCTCTTACTTTGTTTTCTCGCATTAAAAAGAGGGCATAGCTATTTATACATTCGCTCCATCCCGGTTTCGAACGTAAAGCTGCTTCATACTCCCTTTGAATTTTCTGACTGTCTCCCAGTTTTTCATATTCCTTGGCAAGATTATAATGAAGAATCGGATGATTAGCGTCTAATTGGAGTCCTTTTTTGTAAGAATCAATTGCTTTTCCACTTTCATTTTTTAGAGAATAAAGCGTTCCCAAATGATTATATGCTAAAATATCTGTAGGATCTTTTTCTATAACGTCGTTAAAACACTCCAGAGCGTCTTCATAGCGCCCCATTTGTTTGTAAGTAAATCCCAAGTTGTAGTATGTTTGCACGCTGTCATCGTTAATAGCAAGAGCTTTTTCCAAAACAATAACAGATTCGCCGTACCGCCCCAGATGTCTGTATATACTTCCCAAACTCACCAAGGCAGTAAAATCGTTTCTGTCCTTTTCCAAAATCTGCTGACAAATAGCCAAAGCCAAACCATCTTGCCCGCCGGAAACATAAGTAGAAACAAGCTCGTGCATAATATCTATATTATCCGGTTGTTCTTTCAAAATACGTTTAAAAAGACGGGCAGCCAAGTCATAGTCTCTGGATAACACAGCTGACTTTGCTCTGGAGTAAGTATTCTCCAGATGTGGGGGAATGCTGTACATAATGTCTCCTCTCAATAATATTTTAAAAGAGGCCGAGCAAAAAATTCTTCCGAAAGAGGTCCGATAACTCCATTATATTCAGAAGCAATGGCAAAATAATAAATTTTACCGTTCGTCAGCCCTGAAAGTCTCACGGAATTGTCGGCTTTTACATAGACGGGAGATGCACCTTCTATAGCTATTCTGCCAAGATATTCACCGGGTCTCTCTCCATAATATACATAGTAACCCGTCACATTGTCGATAGAATGAGACCAAGATATGTCAATAAAACCATCGCCGGGAGTAATTCTGATGTAGTAAGGTGCGGTGGGGGGCTCCTGTTCATAATACGTGACGGTAATTGAGGTTACAGTGGGAGTTTTGAGCCCCGCACCGTCAGGAAACAATTTTGCAGCTATCTGAAAGAAATGCCCTTTTATACCGGTAATGGGAGCTCCCAATTCCACCGGTACCCAAGGAGAATCGGTTTCGGATATATTATAATAATTATCTCCGCCTCGAACAAAGAATTGCACCGCAGTTTCTCCCGGTACAGCTATATCCGCATTTATAGAACGGAGTACACTACCCTCTTGAACAAGTAAAGGTTCTGTTTCAAAGAAACCACCTTCAACATTATATTTTAAAGGGATTTGCCCTTTATCTGTGGTGTAAAAAAATGAATCCCAACTTTCAGCATTGCTTTTGGGTAAAATACGGAAGGAATCAATTTTTCCGGAATAAGAAGGACACAGTTCCAAATCTGACGGATATCCTAAATTGACAGGATACACGGTTCCCCGTTCCTTTGCACTGACAGTAAGGTAACGAATATCTTCTATTAAATCATTAACTCTGTATTCCAACAATCCATTAGATTCATCAAAGGACAGAACATGGCGGGACCACTCACCGGGAATAAGAGTTTTTGTCCCTTCCAAAGTAACTTCTCCCTGATTGTCTGTGTAACCGGCAAACACATTTACAAAGCTCCACTGAACCTTGTTACCGGAAAATCCGGCATTGATGATCTGATACAGGGAATACCCTGCCACGTTGCGGCTGGAATTCCATGACAGAATAACTTCACCGTCATCTATAACCGACGGGCAAAGCCAAAATTCTATCGTAAAAGAGCCGGTCCAGCCTTCCGTACCGAACATAGTACCGGTAGTTCCCGAAAGCACGATACCGCTTCCTGCCCCTGCCGTCTGTCCGGCTTTTTTTCCCACTGCACCACCGGACACAACCCGGGCACCGGAAGATACAACATTGTAGTTTCCCGTTTCATCTGACACGGAATTGTCTTCAAAAGAGATAAGCAGCTCTGCATTTTCAGAACCGGGCAAAACAGCAGAATCTAATACAAGAGCTTCTGCACCAAAACGTCCCGGGCTTTTTGTAAGTCCTTCTTCCACAGCAATGGCGTCCCATCCGGTTTTACCGCCGATTTCTATTTTTTTTTCTATAGAAAACCCTTCGGAAACAGAAAAAACCAGTAGACAAAATACCATAAAACAGGGTATGAGTTTTTTAACACGTAATGTAGGTATGAAAACAAATAACTCAGTCAGAAAACAACTCCATGACACAGCTCTCAAAGCTCCTTCAACCAGTGGCGTCTACTTTTGGAAAGACGAAGCAGGCACCGTTATTTATGTAGGAAAGGCGAAAAACTTAAAAAATCGCCTCTCATCCTATTTTTCAGGTCACAAAGACATAAAAACACAGATCCTAGTATCCCGGGCTGCTTCCATTGAATATATCACCACAGCTAACGAATACGAAGCCTTTATCTTAGAAAACAACATGATAAAGGAACACAATCCCCGATACAACATAAATCTGAAAGATGGAAAATCCTATCCCGTATTAAGGATAACCAAGGAACCCTTTCCCCGCCTTTTTAAAACAAGACGGGTATTACAGGACGGCTCAAAGTACTTTGGCCCATTCCCGGATGTAGGAGCCTTAGACACTTTTATAGAAACGTTACTTCGTCTCTATCCCCTACGACGATGCAAAACACTAAGAAAACGGGAATCCCCCTGTATGTATTACCATATCGGAAGATGCGGAGCTCCCTGCTGCGGAAGAGAATCAGAACCCACCTACAACGAGTATATCGGAGAAATAGAACAGATACTTGAGGGGAAAGGCAAAGACACAGAATTAAAGCTAACTCAACTGATGAAAGAGGCAGCAAAAAATTTACAGTTTGAAAAAGCAGCCCGATTGCGGGACGGCTTGGCAGCATTAAAAGTATTAAAAGCCCAAAACATTGTAGAAGACTTTGACCCGGAAGACAGAGACTACATAGCTTATTTCAGTGAAGGAGAACTGGTAAGTTTTACGGTTCTGAAAATGCGACGGGGAAAACTTTTAGGTCGGGATAATTACCAAACCCAAAGCCTGAATGAAACAGAAGAACTGTTAGGAGAATTTTTGACTGCATATTACACAGAGCCAGAGTCTATTCCCCCGAAAATATTTGTTCCCACCCGGGAAGGTTTGGACTTAACAAAACAGTGGTTTAAAAACACGCTCCACTCAGAGCCTAACATAGAAGTAATCACCGAAGAAACGCCCCATGCCCAACGCCATCAGGCAGCAATGAACATGGCCTTTCAAAACGCCCGGGAAGATATTATCCGACGAATGCGGGAACGGGGAGACACTCCGGCCATGGAAGAATTACAAAAACTACTGCAACTCCCTCACCTACCTGTTCGCATAGAAGGCTTCGATATTGCCCATATCGGAGGTAGATTGCCGGTAGCCAGTCTTATCAGTTTTTACAACGGTAACCCGGACAAAAAAAATTATCGGTATTTCCGACTGAAAACCACCGACGGTGTTATTGATGACTTTGCTTCCATGAGAGAGGCCGTTGCCCGCCGATACACCCGGCTTTTGAATGAACAGTCAGAATTGCCGGATCTCATTTTGATCGACGGTGGTATAGGACAAGTAAATGCTGTTCAATCTGTTTTGACAGCTTTGAACTTGGACATTCCCGTAGCAGGATTGGCAAAACGGGACGAAGAAATATACCGTCCCGGCAACAGTACACCATTACGACTTCCGAAACGCAGCGATGCCCTGCGATTGTTGCAGCGAGTACGAGACGAAACCCACCGTTTTGCCACAACCCGAAACCAAAGATTGCGGACAAAAGAAAATACTGTCAGCGTTTTTGCCCACATGCCCCACGTCGGAAACAAACGGGCACGGCTGCTTATGGAAACCTTTATCTCTCCGGAAAAACTTGTGGCAGACTGCCGGGAATTATATCTGCAAAACACCCAGTTAACGCCGTCACCTACAGACAATGTTATGACACAATCTAAAATACAACCTAAAACAAAAACCGGAGCAGAAACATCGCAGCAAATCTATGAGGCATCGCCTATTGCTGCCGTTTTAAAAATACCCCGAGAACAGGCAGAAGATATTCTTGCTGCTTGTAAAGAATACGTCACAGAACAACGGAAAAAATTGCAGGAATTACAGGGAACAAAAGAAAACACCCCGGAATCTTTGGCAGATGCTCTTTTATCCGGGGAGTACAACATCGATTCAGAAACAGAACTGCCTCATGAAAAACCAATGGACGCAGAACCAACGGTGCACGCCTACCCTTACAGTGATTTTCCCGTAACAGACTCGGCCGTGGCAGAAGACGAGGCAAACTATCTTGATGAATAGCTTATTTATTTTCTGAGGATGCTTCGGCAGCCTCCTCTTTTTTTGCTTCTTTCTTATCTTTTAAATCTGCAATCCCGATAAACACGGCAATCAGTCCCACAAAGGCCGTCAATACAGGAGTACAACCTTTTAAGAAAGAAATAATATCTGCACCCCAAGCAAGTCCCATGGGAAGAGAAGCAAACACTGTAAAAGCAATAAAAATCAAACCAACAATTATAGCTACCATAACGATAACCTCCCGCATCAGTATTTCACATTTTATGTAATGTTTCAAGTTTTTTTAAAACCGAAGTACAGCACCCACCGGTAAGTGATCGGAAAAACCAGTGCCCTTCCATACCGTGTATTTATGGGGAATAATTTCATCCCCCTCGGGAATCGTCCAAAGCTCATTGGTTAAAGCGTCAAAACTTTCCATATGTACACTGCCCCAAGTAAAAATATGGTCTATTTTTTCCCAATTATTTTTATAATAATAACTGCCTTCTGCGGTAACAGAAGGATGCAACCAACCGTCAGCAACGGGAACATCACCGAGCAAAACTCTGTTATTACGGAGAGTAAACTCTTCCAAGTCTCGGTTAAAATCTCCGCATATCACCGCCCCGTCTGCGTAGCCGGTGGCTTTGATTATATTTTTACCGGTGACGTCAGTTGTGGGGCTGCCGTGTCCGTCTTTGATTTCACCGGAATCGCCTTCACAATCAGCGATACCGATGTCAAAATCACCGATGTTGCTTTTAGAAACCTCAGCATCTAAATCGCCGACAGTGGAATCGGACACACCGGCGAGCTGTTTCAAACAGTCAGCCAGCAAAAGTTCCTGCTCTTTTTGCCACAGAAAAGCTTTTTCTTCACTGCCGCTTTTTGATTTCCAATGACAAATAAAAAGTCGGGGAGTTTTATCACCCAAAAGCAGTTCCACTTCTACTAAAGGACGCAACTGTGGCTGTTCTCCGTATATCCGACTGTCCACCTGATGGATATACGTATTTCCTAAGGGAACCCGAGAAAACACACCGCAACCGATGGCAGCATCTTTTTCGATGCCAAAGGTCATCCACTTATAGGACTTTCCCCGATCCATATACTCCGGCAGATAATTAGCTATATCCTGCATCACCGCAGTACTTTCTATTTCCTGCAACACAAGAATGTCTGCATCCAAAATTGCAATAGCCTGACAAAGATTTTTCAATCTTTTTTCGTACTTTGTGCTGTCCCACCCTGATTTAGTACCGGTAAACTCACTGTATTCCAACCCGGAAGTTTCTCCGTCAAAGAAAGTCTGGACGTTCCAAGAAACAAGATACAGCCTATCCTGTCGGACACTATCTTCAAATCCATTCTGGCATCCCGTAAGAAACAATATACCTGCCAGAACAACACTACATGCCAAAACAACTATTTTGCGGAATCTAAAAAAAATCACCTGCACCTCCGACTTTTACGAGAGTAAAACTCTTTACTCTAATTATAGAGGTAAACAGGTGATTTTCTTGCAAAACGGGAAAAATTATACGTTAAACTTAAAGAAAATAACGTCTCCGTCCTGTACGATATATTCTTTACCTTCTTGACGATATTTTCCGGCTTCCCGGATTTTGGCTTCTGTACCGTACTCCACTAAATCCTCAAAGCGATACACTTCCGCTTTGATAAAACCTTTTTCAAAGTCAGTGTGAATTACCCCGGCAGCTTTAGGAGCCGTATCTCCGGCATGAATTGTCCAAGCTCTACACTCATCGGCACCAGCAGTAAAGAAAGTACGCAATCCCATAAGATGATAGGCAGCCCGAGCCAACACAGCCAAACCGGACTCTTTCAGACCGATTTCTGCCAAAAACTCCATCCGCTCTTCTTCGCTTTCCATTTCTGCCAAATCTGCCTCAAACTTACCGCAAATCACAACTACGTCGGAACCTTCTTCTGCGGCAATTTTCTTTACCGTATCGATATAAGGGCTGCCATTTTGAATACCGTCTTCGTCTACATTGCACACGTACATCATGGGCTTCATGGTAATCAAGTGGGAATCGTACAAAGCGGCTTTTTCTTCATCGGTCAAATCCGCAAGCCGGGCAGCTTTTCCGTTTTCCAACAAGGGTTTTACTTTATTCAAAGCATTTAACAGTCCTGCTGCCTTTTTCTGTTCCTCTTTACCCATAACCCGGGCGTTCCGGCTTGCTTTTTCTATGCGCTTTTCTACAGTGTCCAAGTCTGCAAAGGCCAACTCCATGTTGATAGTTTCGATGTCGTCAGCAGGGTCGATTTTGTTGTTTACGTGGATAATATCACCATTGTCAAAACAACGGACAACGTGAGCTATAACACCTACTTCACGAATATGAGCCAAAAACTGGTTTCCTAAGCCCTCACCCTTGGAAGCACCTTTTACCAATCCCGCAATATCTACAAACTCTACAGTGGCAGGCACACGGCGCTTTGTTTCAAAAGTTTTTGACAAAAAATCAAGCCGAGCATCCGGCAAATCCACAATTCCCACATTGGGGTTTATCGTACAGAAAGGGTAATTGGCAGCTTCTGCCGGAGTAGCAGTTAAAGCCGAAAAAATAGTTGACTTACCTACATTAGGCAAACCTACAATACCGCAATTTATAGCCATATACAGTCCTCTTACACATAAGTCACGGCAGATATACACATATCTCCGAAGAAATAAGTATAACAGGAAAAAAACTTAATTTCAACGAGGGAAAATTTTTCCTTGGAAGAAATGGCTCACAAGTATTCATCTAATTACAATACCTTGATTTTATCAAAAATCTCCTTGACCAGTAGTTTTCACTATTATAGAATAGGTATCATGAAAACCTATACATTCAAGGGCGGAATTCATCCGTCAGAATTCAAGGAATTGACACAAGACAAATCTATTCAGTATGTCATTCCCTCTAGCAAAACAGTTTGTATTCCCATAACCCAGGGAGGTGCACCCAATGAACCTCTTGTAGCAGTGGGAGACTCTGTTGCCCGAGGTCAAAAAATAGCCGCCGGCAACAGTCCAATGGCAGTGCCTGTCCACGCTTCCATAGCCGGGACAGTTAAAAAAATCGAAAGTCGGATTGTTGCAGGTAACACAGAAGTCCCCTGCATCATTATCCAAGGGGACGATTCGGCTCGCACTGAATATCTTTCGGTTTTAGATCCTTTCCAGTGTTCTGTGGAAGAATCTTTAACCCGACTAAAAGAAGCCGGTATTGTAGGAATGGGCGGTGCAGGATTTCCTACAAACGTAAAATATAAAATCCCCGCCGGAAAAACCGCCGAGTATGTTGTGGCAAATGCTTCCGAATGTGAGCCATATCTCACAATCGATGCACATTTAATGGAAGAAGAAAGCTCAAAATTTGTTGACGGACTTTCCATTGCCATGAAAATTATCGGAGCACCTAAAGGTATAATCGTGTTGGAAAGCAACAAAAAACACTTAGTACCGATTTTACAAAAAGCTGTCGAAAACAATATTCACGGTGCTTCCATAGCAATAAAATTATGTAAAACAAAATATCCCCAAGGAAGCGAAAAAACTATCGTAAAAGCTGTCCTTAAACGGGAAATTCCTGCTAAAGGACTTCCTATCGACGTAGGGTGCGTTATCAGCAATGTAGCAACACTGTGTGCTATTTCTGAAGCATTCCGGGAAGGGAAACCTCTTATTGACCGGCCTCTCACTGTTTCCGGTCAAGGATGTACAGAACCAAAAAACCTACGTGTTCCCGTGGGAACTATGGTAAACGAAATTACCGACGGTATTGTGTCTCCGGAAACCGTAAAGATTTTATCCGGTGGCCCTATGATGGGGGCTTCCATGGCAGACACAAACTTTCCGGTAGAAAAAAGAACTTCCGGCATTACCTTTTTAACGGCAAAAGAGGCAGCCTTGGCAGAGGAAGATCCCTGTATCGGTTGCGGTACCTGTATCGATCATTGCCCCTGCAATTTGTCTCCTGTTTTAATGGTTCGATCTATGAAAGCAGACAACTACAAGGAAGCACAGCGGTACGGTTTAATGGACTGTATAGAGTGCGGTGCCTGCTCCTATGTTTGTCCTTCTCACATTCCCTTGACCCAGCGATTCCGTGTAGGTAAAGCCGTTGTACGGACAGAACTTGCAAAACAAAAGGCAGCATCAACAGGAGGAAAAGCATAATGGCACAGCCTATACAAGAAATATATGTCTCTCCGGGACCTCACGTTTCCACCAAAAGAAATACTACCATGATTATGCTCTGCGTTATCATCGCTTTGTTACCCTTGGCAGTATACGGTGTAATTCTTTTTGGTATTCCCGCTTTAGTAACTATTTTAGTTTCTGTAACTACAGCCGTTTTGGCAGAATGGGTTTTCCAAATTGCAACAAAACAAAAAGTCAGAATCAAAGACCTTTCCGCCGTGGTTACAGGATTAATGTTGGCATTGGTTTTGCCCCCCACCCTTCCTGTCTGGATGACCGTTTTGGGAGCTATTTTTGCCATCGTGGTAGCTAAAGGCTTTTTTGGCGGTATCGGTGCAAATGTCTTTAATCCGGCACTTACAGGACGGGCATTTTTGTTTACCAGCTTCCCGGCAGCCATGGGCACATGGATTCGCCCCTTTGACGGATTAAGCGGTGCCACCATTTTGAGTCAGACAACAGTATCCATAAACAGTAACGTATATTGGGATTTATTTTTTGGTAACCGAGCCGGATGTATCGGTGAAACCAGTATTTTACTTATACTTATTGCTTTTGTCTTTTTACTGGTAACCCGCATTATTGACTGGCGTGCCCCCGTTGCCATGATAGCCACCTTGGCTCTCTGTACCGTTTTGTCCGGCGGTTTTCCTTTAATGGCAATTTATACCGGTGGTGCCATGTTCGGTGCCGTATTTATGACAACAGATTATGCCACCGCTCCGGTAACAAAAGCCGGTCGTCTTATTTTTGGTGTAGGCTGTGGTCTTATTACCTTCCTTATCAGAGAATTCGGTGCCTATCCTGAAGGAGTTATGTTCAGTATTCTTATCATGAATATTTTGACCCCCTTCTTAAATAAAATTATCCCGGTAAAATACGGATATAAACTTAAGGGCAAAGGAGCTAAAGCACGATGAAACAAATGTTAAAACTCGGTATTGTATTGGCCTTGTTTGCCAGTGTAGCCTGTGTCATGCTGGCTCTTGTGAACAATCTTACCTCATCGGTTATTGCTGAAAACAAAGCAAAAGAAGTAACTCAAGGCTTAACAGTGGTTTTTGCCGACGCAGATTCCTTTGAACCGGCACCAAACTTCACTCCGGACACAGCCACCACCGTAAAAGTTGAATCCCTGTATTTGGCAAAAAAAGGCACTGACGTAGTAGGTGCCGTAGCCCAAGCTACCGGTCCCACCTACGACAAAGCAACCATTTTGCTGGGTATGGATTTAAACAGAACTTTAACAGGATTACGGTTCCTTTCCATTACCGACACTCCCGGCTTTGGTCAAAAAGCCACGGAACCGGAATTCTACAACCAATTTACCGGTAAATCTGCCAACGATGACTTTGCCGCCGGAAGCGATATTCAGGCTATTTCAGGAGCCACCATTACCACTAAAGGTGTAGCCCAACTTGCAAAATACACCGCTTACGTAGCAGGCGAATACTTGGCACAAAACTACGGCGGAGCAGCCGGTTCCGGCAGTGCACCGGTCATTCAGGCACCGGCTACAGTCTTTACCTATGAAGAAGCATGTAAGTCACTGTTCCCCCATGAAACATATCCCTATGCCGAATTTGTGGAAGTTGACAAAGACTTGAACAGAATAGTCCGCAACATGATTGTAGAAAAACAATATCTTGTTGTTGTAGACGGCAAAACCGTGGGAGCCATGGCAGCCGTTCGTGGCCAAACCTACAAAGAAGGCGGTGTTGTTTTAACAGCCGTAGACATGAACAGAAACATTATCGGAGCCCGCATTATCGAATTGAACGATACACCTAACATGGGACAGCTAACTTTGGAAGAAGACTTCTACAGCCAATTTGCAGGAAAACCGGTAGACGGAACCCTTTCTGTCAACGGTGACATTGACGCCATAACAGGAGCAACCATCAGTTCAGCCTGTATTGCAGACATCGTAAAAGTCGGTGCCATGGAAGCTGCTTGGGTAGCAAGTTCACGTGGTGGTACACCGGCTCCCGAAGGTAGCGAAAACTATCCCTTGAATGAAATGTATTTGGAAGAGTAGGAACAACGTATGAAAAAATATTGGAACATATTCAGCAACGGTATTTTACGGGAAAACCCCCTGCTGGTACTTATGATAGGACTGTGTTCGTCTTTGGCAGTAACCACCCGACTGGAAAACGGCTTAGGTATGGGATTGGCAATGACCTTTGTTTTGGTAATGAGTGAAATTATCATCAGCTTGTTTCGTAAACTCATTCCCGATTCCATCCGTATTCCCGTATTTATTATTGTTATTGCATCATTTACTACCATTGTAGACTTACTGATGCAGGCTTACGTGCCGGCATTATCCAAGTCCATGGGAGTATTTATTCCTTTAATAGTAGTAAACTGTATTATTATGGGACGGGTAGAATCCTTTGCTTCCAAAAGACCTGTACCGGAAGCACTTTTTGATGCCCTAGGTATGGGCTTAGGCTACCTGTGGGTGCTCTGCGGTATCTCTTTTGTCCGGGAATTGTTGGGTTCCGGCTCAATTTTAGGCTTTGAAATCATCCCCGAAGCATACCGCATCGGATTCTTTACCAATGCCCCCGGCGGATTCTTCGTCTTTGGACTGTTTATCTCCGCAGGCATGGCTCTGCGCCATTTGGCAGAGAAGAAAAACAATAAGGGAGAACAAAAATGAACGAATATTTGAAGATTTTTCTTTCATCAATGTTAATTGATAATGTTGTACTGATTCAGTTTTTGGCTCTCTGCCCCTTTATCGGTATGACTACCGACACAGGAAAAGCTGTAGGTATGGGAATTGCTACATCCTTTGTTATGGTTTTGGCCACCGCAGTAACCTATCCTATCTATCACTTTATTCTGCAACCTTTGGAATTGCAGTTTTTGCAGACATTGATTTTTATTCTTGTTATTGCCAGCTTGGTACAGCTTGTTGAGTTTTACCTGAAAAAATCCGCCCCGGGACTGTACAGCTCCATGGGTGTATATTTGGCATTGATTACCACCAACTGTGCAATCTTGGCTGTAACCTTAAACTGTATCAGCAAAGAATACAACTTTGTTCAATCCATTGTGTACGCAGTAGGTTCTGCCGCAGGATTTTTACTGTCTATGACATTGATGTCCGGCATACGGCAAAGAATCAAAATTGCCCCTATTCCGGCTTTTATCAAAGGCACACCGGTATTGTTTATAGCTGCCGGTTTATTATCTATGGCTTTCGGCGGATTTGCCGGACTTATCAAATAAGGAGCGTCTATGAATACCATCTTGATAACCTTAGGCATATCCTTTGCCATAGCTTTTATTCTGGGTATTTTGCTGGGCTTTTTCAAAAAAGTCTTTCACGTACCTGTTGACCCCAAAATCGAAGCAATACGCTCAGTATTGCCGGGTGCCAACTGCGGTGCCTGCGGTTTTCCCGGCTGTGACGGTTTTGCCGCAGCCGTGGCAGAAGGAACAGCACCCGTAGACGGTTGCGCTGCCGGCGGAAAAGACACCGCAGAAGCCGTAGGAAAAATTATGGGTGTTTCAGCCTCCGCAGTACCTCAGGTTATCCTTTTAGCCTGCCAAGGAAGCAAAGAACACGCCCAAAACCGAGGAATTTACAACGGCGTTAAAACATGTTTGGCAGCAAAAACCACAGTAAACGGCACAAAACTGTGCAGTTACGGTTGTATCGGATTCGGCGACTGTGTAACTGCCTGCCAGTTTGATGCCTTAACCATGGCAGAAGACGGTTTACCCCACGTAGACTACACAAAATGTACCGGATGTGGCATGTGTGCCCAAGTATGTCCCCAGAAACTTTTTTCCAAAGTTCCCGCAGACAGAAAAGGTGCCGTGGCTCTCTGTTCCAACAGAACCACCAACAAAACGTCCGTTATCAAAAACTGTAAAGTGGGTTGTATAAAGTGTCTCAAGTGCGAAAAAGCCTGTGAGTTTGACGCCATCCACGTAATCGACGGTATTCCCGTAGTGGATTACGACAAATGTACATCCTGCAATAAATGCGTGGAAGGCTGCCCCACCCACGTCCTTGCTTTGGTACAAAGTATCGTCACCCCACAGTGATAACGCCGTCAAAAGCAAAAAATTTAAAACCGTCCCGGCGCAGGCATAAGCAACAAACCTATCCGGGACAAAAAAATACCCGCCGTCACCGTGAAGTCCACTTCACACACAAACATGACAGCGGGTATTTTTATTAAAACCACGTACTCGGTTTATCATGCTCTCCTAGTATTCGTAAGCCTGAGCATTCAACTGGTCTACATAAGCCTGCAAGACACTTTGATCGATTTGAGCAAACAACGTCTCTAACTGGGAGGGAGAGAAGAACAACTCAATATCCGGAGAATATACGGAACTGTCATTTTTATCCGCAGCAGGATATGCCCGCACAGACAAATAAACCTTTCCGTCCTTCAAATACTTGTGATTATATTCCAACCGGGATTTTTCCGTCACCCGACCGATTCCCAGCACTCCCCAACCTACAGAACAGGTTGATTTGTAATAGGCATTTTTAGTGGTGGGTTTTCTGTCTTCCAAAGTACCGGCTTCTACCCCTTCTGTAAACAGAGCTGCAACTTCTTTCAGCTGTTCCCGATGTTCCTGAGACAAAATAACGCAAACCTTATTCTGTCCTTCTCTATAATAGATTTCCACGTTATTAGTACGGGGAACAAAATACATCTCCAATTCTTTCGGCTTTTCTTTACCGAAAAAATTGTACCATGCCATTACATTTTCCAGCTGTATAGGGTCGTAGTCTCCCAAAAAGTTTGGGTCAACGACAGGCTCTTTACTTGTAGTGGCACATCCCCACAGAGATACAAGCAAAACAACGCAAGCAAACATCCATGCTCTTTTCATGCTACCTCCAATAGTCAAACTATATATGATTAAAGTTAGGTATTCAACACCGATTTTACAAAAAAATATGACAAAATTTGCTTTTTTGTAATGTTAAATTTACTAAAAACCTCTTTTTTTCCTTGACAAAAGAAAAAAGGCGTAGTACGCTGATAAAGTAAAGGAACAAGAAAGACAAAGGTTACACTTGTCTTTTTTGTCTTAAAAAAATTCAGGAGGAATTTTCACATGAAAAAAGCACTTAGCGTGTTCCTTATGTTGGCACTGGTAGGCTCAGTATTTGCAGCCGAACCTGTAGCAGACGTAAACGTTGCCGAATTCAGCGGTAACGCTTCAGTACAGTGGGGTATTAACCTTGATACCATGAAAACAGGGTTCAAAAATGCCTATGAAGTTAATTTAAAGTTGAACTTGTTGAACGGTGGTTCAAAATCAACTACCGGTGACGGTATTTGGGGTGAATTAGTAATTAAAACTGATAGTGACAGCTTCTTGCAGTGGGAAAACGGTGATAGCCATCTGATGGTAGGCGATGCTGCATTCCCTTCCAACGCAGGTATGACATCTAATCTTAATTTGAATGCCTATGTAGATACAGCAAAACTTCACTTTGGACCTGCTTATGTAGGAATTACAAGAGGTAACACTCAAACCGGTGAATTGAAAATGGATGCAGCAATCCGTTCTTCCGATGACAATCAGGCAAAATGGTTGAGCGATGTAGGACCGGACAAATATTCACAGGGTATTGTTGCCGGTTTTGAGCATGAATATTTTAACGTTGCTGTAGATTTGCGTTCATACGCAGATAACAGAGCTGATTTTGCAAAAGTAACTGTAAAAACTACCGACGGTAAACACACATTGCTCGAGACTTATGTTATGTATGGTGTTGGAACTGATTATGCAAATATAGCAGCTGTTGTAGCAGAGTATAAAGCTAAATATGGAGACAATGCTTCTGTAACAGTTGAAGATGTTTCAACTCATGACATTAATAATCAATATACCAACCAATATGCTATGGCTGCCGAAGTTGAAGTAACACCTATCGATAACTTGAGTATTAAAGGTGGTGTTTCTTACAATTTTGGTGAAAATAAAACTGATACTAGATTAGGTTTCTCTGGATCTGTAGGATATAAATTTAATATCAACGATACTTTCTATGTACGTCCTCAGGTAGGTTATACAGGTGTTACAAACTTTGTTGAGAATGCTAATCTAGACAGCGAAATGGCTATGGGATTGCTTTTTGGTTGGGGTGATATCGGTATTGATGCCAATGCAGGTGTTCCTTTCCTTGACGGCGATTCTGCAAAGAAAGTTTCCCCCGGTGTAGGTGTTGTAGCACATTTGCCACTTGGCAAAGATTTCTATGGTAGCAATGCACCGTACGTAGCACGAATTATGCCTTCTTTCTTCAGTGGAGAAATTGTACCTAACTTAACTGCTGCAGCTTACAGCGATATCGGTATTATGGAGCAGGGTGATGCAGCCATGGCCGTTGCAGTTGGTGCAAAATATGCAATTCCTGTAGGTGCTGTTACCATTACTCCCAACGCAGGAGTTAGATTTGCTAATAGTGTATACGATGCATCTATGACTGAAAAAGGCGTTGCCATGTTTGATGGTTTAGGAGAACAAGTTGGTGGAGAGCATTACCTCAACCTTAAAGCAGGTGTTGATGTAACCGGTCTTGTATCTAACACAACATTCTCTGTGATTTACGATTCAGCAAACGTATTGAATGAAAACCCCGCAGATAATGCTGCCAAAGCCGGTACATTGAACTTCAAAGTAAAAATCTCTCTCTAACCTTAGTGTGCTAGGTTAACTTCAAAGGGCTGTCCGCATGAAGTGTACTTCATTACGGACAGCCCTTTTTTTGTGTGCAATACTAAAACAAAAACATATAAAAACTGCGGAGTGTATTTCTCCGCAGTGTTGCCTTATAAATATTGTGTGTAGTACTGCATATATGGCATCCTTTTAAACTTTGTTTTTCAACGCTTCAACTTCCAATACAGATAAACCCGTAAAAGAAGCTACTGTTTCAGCCGGTATTCCTTGTTTTAGAGCGGTTATGGCGGTCTGCATAATTCCTTCTTCCCGTCCCTTAGCTTCCCCAATTTCTATTCCTTTTTCCAATCCCTGCTCAATGCCTTCTTTTATGCCTTCTGCTCTGCCTTCACGCCATTTATCATACAAATCCAATTCATATTTCATATGAGGTCTCCCTTGCGTTGTGAAAAGCAAATTCTGCAGGCTCGACACAACGCTATGCATTGCCCAGTAAAAATATAGGGTACAACAATGCATCAATATTGCTGGGTACAAAAAGCAGATAAAGCAATATTTGTCTTAATAGTTGGATTATGCACATATCCTAAATAACGAATTCATATATAAGTACTGTAGCAACGCCCGTAATCTGGGATCTTGTGCCTTCTCAAACGCACTTGTATTATACACTACTTTTATCTGTTCGTCACTAATCATCGAGGGGCGTATCTCTGGGCAGAACGATGATTTACGTACTGATAGTAAAATTTATAAGTAAAACAGTACGTTAATATTGCAATGGTACAAAAACTTAGCAGGGCAATATTTGCG
>JAHLFV010000171.1 GCA_018883625.1 Candidatus Treponema excrementipullorum | reverse complement strand
GTGTGAGAAACTCTTTGGATCACGGTATTGAGCATCCTGAAGATCGTTTGGAAGCTGGTAAGCAGGAAGAAGGAACATTGTTCCTTAAAGCAAGTAATGAAGGTAATCTGATAATTATTGATATTGAAGATGACGGTGCCGGTATTGATGTAGCCAAAGTTCGCCAGAAAGCCATAGACAGAGGTCTTATCCATCCTAACAAGCTCATCAGTGACCAGGAAGCCTACCAGCTTATTTTTGAGCCAGGATTTTCCACTGCTTCCACTATAACCAATGTATCTGGACGGGGAGTGGGACTTGATGTCGTAAGGACTCAGATTGAAAAGCTTAAAGGGAACGTTATCGTTACTTCTGAGCGAGGAATCGGAACAAAATTCAGTATTCGCTTACCTTTGACACTTGCTATTATACAGGGGCTTTTGGTTCGGGTTGGAGAAGAAGTTTATTCAATACCCATTACTTCTGTTATTGAAAGCCATCGTATTAAACAAAGCGATATAAGCACTATAGACAACTATGAAGTACTGAATGTTCGTAACGAGGTTATCAGTGTGCTTCGGTTGGATCGTTTGTTTGGTATTAAACAGGTAAAAGAGAAAGAGTTCAGTTTTGTTGTTATTGTTGGAAGTGCCGATAAAAAGATCGGTATTATGGTGGATTCTCTGATCGGGGAGGAAGATGTTGTAATCAAACCTTTGCGGGATCAGTTTACAAAGTCTCCTGGTATTGCCGGTGCTTCTATTTTGGGAGACGGTTCTGTTTCTCTTATTATTGATGTCAGCCAGTTACTTGAGTTAGGTGTCCGTCAGGAAATAAGTGCTCGTGAACAGCGGGAAGAAATCGGTTATAACGGTTAAGGAGTGTACATGGAAGCTATTACAGAAATGAGAAATCCCATGCTCCCGGGTTCTGATGAGGCAGGAGTGGAACAAAAAGAACGAGTTTCCATTGTGGATTTCAAAATGGTTACTTTTTCTCTTGCTGGAAAAGATTATGCCATAGATATTATGAAGGTAAAGGAAATTGCGAAGGCCGGTCATTTTACCTATGTTCCTAACACGTTGCCCTTCGTTTTAGGTGTGTATAATTTACGAGGAGATATTATTCCCATTATTGACTTACGTCGTTTTTTTAACATAGAAGTGCCTGAGCGGGAAAAAGATGCCCTTGAAAATATGTTGATAGTGTCTGTGGAAGATCAACCTTTCGGTGTTGTGGTGGATGTTATCGATAAGGTTGTAGGTATACAGGAAAGTTCTATACAACCTCCTCATCCCCTTTTTGGTGATATCAACATCAAATACATATACGGAATCGTCGAAAGCAACGATAGATTGTATGTTTTGTTGGACATTGATCGGATTTTTGGAACAAAGGTTTTTGCTTATCCAGAGAAGAGAACCCAAGATTTACCTAGTGCAGAAGATAGAGTTCCGGGAAACGTTTCTGTTGCAACTGTAGCCCCCGTAGAGAAGTCAACGTCTCAAGGAATGTCTTCTCTTGAGGCAGTATCATCACAGTCTTATGTTACTGAACAGAAATCTGTCGCAGAAAAGGAAAGCAAGCCTCAAGTCTCCGGAGCACTCAAAGAGGAGGAGTTTGGAGGTCCTGATGCAGATTTTGGTTTTATAAAAGACGGACTCCAGCGGTTCAAGTCATTTTATACCACAGAAGTGAACGAGGATTGGGTCAAAAGACGCTTTGATGAGTGGGTCAGAAAAAAGGGTAAAGATTCATACCAGATTTCCTCAGAAAAAGATGCAGAGGAATTTTTGGAGCCTTTTTATTCTTCTCATACCGGAGGATTTTGGTCCAAAGAATATTCTCAAAGTTTGTATGAGGCATTACCGGCAAACAGTGCCAAGCAGATATGTGTTTGGAACCCCGGTTGCGGTAAGGGATATGAAGCTTACTCCTTGGCCTGTGTATTGCGAAAGAAATATCCTGATGCCAGAATAAAGATTTATGCACAAGATATTGATTTGTTGAGTATCTCCAATGCCCCCTTGTTGTCGGTACCTAACGAAATTGCTTCCAGTTGGTATGGTCCCTTTTTGACGCAAGGTGTTACAGGAGCCTATAGTTTTAAACCTGAAATAAAAGAGATGATTCTCTTTGAATATCATGATTGTATGCACACAAATACCATGCCGGTGGTAGATTTGGTTTACTGCAGAGATTTGATTTCTTTCTTGGATCCTTCTGTGCAAAAGACTTTGCTTAACGATTTTGATGAAAAACTCAAAGGAAACGGTAGGGTTATTGTTGGAGAGAACGAGACCTTGTCTCATATGGCAAACTGGTCAGAAACCATGGTTGGTTCTGTCGTAATTTACGGCAAACAATAAATTTTTTTGTAAGGGGATTACAATGCGAGTTGAGTACATTAATCCGTTTGTAGAAACTGCCTACAATGTTCTTAAAGAAGTTTTGGGTGGTGAAGTAAAGCGTGGTGATTTATATTTAAAATCAACTTCAATGCCTGTAATGGGTGTTGCTACTTTGGTTGGTTTGGCCGGTGACGTAGAAGGACGTGTTCTTTTTGATATGTCAATGGAAACAGCTTTAAGAATAGCTTCCCAAATGAACGGGGAAGAACTTCCTGTTTTTGATGAATTGGCAAAGGCTACTATTACCGAGTTGGCAAACTTGATTACTGCACAGGCTGTAACAAAACTTCATGAGTTAGGTTTCAGATTTGACCTTACACCGCCTGCTCTTTTTACCGGTGAAAGGATGGAAATATCAGTTCAAAATGTAGAGGCTCTTATCGTTCCCATGATAACGGAACAGGGTAAGTTAGAGGTTAATGTTGCTATTCGAGAGAGAATGTAAAGGAGCTAGAAATGAAAACTAAACAAGATTTTCCTTCAATTAACGAAAGACCGCCAGAGGGCATCAGAGTTGACGGAACAAAGGTAAAGGTACTTATTGTTGATGACTCTATATTCGTTGCAAAGCAGTTGGGACAAATTTTGTCCAGTGAAGGTTACGAAGTTGTTGCTACTGCCGGTGACGGTAAAGAAGGTGTAGATAAGTACAAAGAATTGTACCCAAATATTGATGTTGTAACCATGGATATCACAATGCCCCGTATGGACGGTATAACTGCTCTTGAACAGATTATGGCTTTTGACAAAGATGCCAATGTTATTATGGTTAGTGCTTTGGGTAAAGAAGAGTTGGTTAAAAAGTCTCTAATGTTGGGCGCAAAAAATTACATTGTAAAGCCTTTGGATCGCAAGAAAGTTCTTGAGCGTATCGGTGCCAGTGTAAAATAAGTTTAGGTAATTACGGGGCTGTCCAAAAAGAAATGGGCAGCCCTAATTATTTTAAATTTACAAGAGAATTTAAATCTGCTAAAATTTAAATATGAGCAGAGGCGTAAGCGATAAAATTACATACAAACCATATAACCAGGGCGGGCAGTGGCTCCTGCCACCAAGTCTGGACGAACTGGTTCCACAAAATCATTTTGTAAGAATTGTCAGCAAAACAGTAGATGAACTCGAAATTGAAGAAGTGTTTGCCCGAAATACAAAAGGTGGCGGAGCAAGCAGATACAATCCGGTCATGCTCCTGAAAGT
>JAHLFV010000170.1 GCA_018883625.1 Candidatus Treponema excrementipullorum | reverse complement strand
GCAGAGATCCACTTACGATGAGTTACAGGATCCAGCATAGCCACAGGGCCATTTACTGTTTCTGTTTTGCTTTCCAACAGTTTTTCTAAGAATCCCTGATCTACAGTAAGCACATACAATTTACCTTTGTCATCTGCATACTGTTGACAAATCTGACGGCCTAATGCTTGACGAACTCGTTCTACAAGAATATCTGTTTTTTTGGTGATTCCGCCAAAGTCTGCCAGGGTTTCCAAAATCACTACCATGTTACGTATAGAGACCTGCTCCCGCAACAACCCCTGCAATACTTTAACGATTTCACCGATTTTGAAGTTAGACATTACTTCATCTACAACAGTGGGATAATCCTTGCGCAAACTATCTATCATAACCTGAACTTCCTGACGACCCAATATTTCATCAGCCCGACGTTTAATGATCTCCGTTAAGTGGGTAGCAATCATGGTAGGCGGATCTATCACCGCATACCCTGCTCGCTCAGCTCTGTCTCGGTTTTCCTCAGAGACCCAAACTGCCGGTAGACCGAAGGCCGGTTCCGTTGTTTTCTCTCCCGGAATTTCTTCCGATACACCGCCGGAATTGATACACATGTACCATCCCATTTTTATGCGACCGGAACCGGCTGCCACACCTTTAATCTTAAAACTATATTCACTAGAGTCCAATCGCATGTTGTCTGTGATTCTGATACGGGGAACTATCAATCCTAAATCTATGGCCATTTCCCGACGAATCAACTGTACACGCTCCAACAACTCTGCACCTTTTTCTTTGTCCACGAGGGGTATTAAAGCATATCCCAACTCCAAAGATAAGGGATCTGGGGGAGAAACAGTGGTGGCATCTGCAACACTTCCTCCGGTTTGCTGTCCTTTTTGCTTTTCTTTTTCCTCAGCGATTTTTGTTGCAAAGCTTCTGTCATGGATAGTTTTTAATCTGTAACCTAAAAAAATAAGACCACCACCTAAAGGCAAAAGGATATACCAAGGGAAACCTGGCATTATTCCTATAACCGCCATGGTAGCACCGGCAACAAAATACACCCAGGCATTTTGAGAAAATTGTTTCTTCACATCTGTACCTAAGGTGTTGTCTGATGCAGAACGAGTCACAATAATACCTGTTGCAAAAGAGACTAGCAAAGAGGGTAACTGAGACAAAAGACCATCACCCACTGTCAAAGAAGCATAAGTCCTGATAGCCGTGGAAAAATCTTCCCCTCGCAAAACCATGCCAAAAATCAAGCCTACCACCAAGTTAATGACGGTGATAAATATACCCAACTTTACGTTACCCGATACAAACTTTGATGCACCATCCATGGCACCGTAAAAATCGGCTTCCCGCTGTACATCCATTTTTCGTTTTCTGGCTTCTTCTTCCGTAATCGCACCGGAATTGTACTCAGCTTCCACAGCTGCCTGCTTCATGGGCATAGCATCCAAAGTAAAACGGGCAGCAACTTCTGCTACTCGGGAGGCACCCTTTGTAATAACAAAGACCTGAACAGCAATTAAGATTATAAAGATAACGAATCCTATAAGAAGCCCCTGAGTACCTCCGGTACCTACAACAAAAGATGCAAAAGCCTTGACCATTCTTCCGTCAAAAGCTGTACCTTGTGTAAGAATAAGACGTGTGGAAGATATATTTAATCCTAAACCAAACACCGTAGAAACCAACAACATTGTCGGAAAGGAAGCGAAATCGGTGGCTTTTGGGGTAAACAAAACCACCAACAACATAAGCACTGAAAACAAAAGATTTAAAGCCATCAATGTATCCAACAAAAATGTCGGAATAGGCACTATAAGCATCATAATGATAACAACTGCACAGACTGCAATTGCCACATCAGCGTTAGCAAAAAGTTTTGCTTTTCCACCTAAAGTCATTCTATAAAACCCACCTTCCTAGGACAAAATAGCCTACTTCCCTCGCATATTATATACATTTGCAAGAATTACTGCTAGTGCTTGGTAATAATTTTCAGGAACCATTTCCCCCACATCAACTTCGGAATAAAGAGCACGAGCCAAAGGTCTGTTTTCCACAAGGGGAACATTGTTTTCTTTGGCAATCTCTTTTATTCTTCGAGCCATAGCGTCTACACCTTTAGCCATAACCGTTGGCCCTTGCATAGTAGCACCATCATATTGAACAGCTACAGCATAATGAGTCGGGTTTGTAATTACAACATCAGACTTGGCAACTGCCGCAGGCATGTTTCTGCTGAGCATCTCATGCATATACTGACGAAGTCGACCTTTTACCAGCGGATCACCTTCTGTTTCCTTATATTCCTGCTTAACTTCCTGCTTTGTCATTTTCATGGATTCCATAAACTGTTTTCTCTGAACAATATAGTCAGGAACAGAAATAATCAAAAAAATCACAGCAGTAGACAAAAGCAATTTAGCGACCATCTTACTGATATGTACTATAGCGGTCCACAAATCGCTACTTAACATGGTAAAGATATGAGGCATATCATTTTTAATAATAATAAAAGCAACAACAAAAATTATTACAACTTTAGCAATAGATTTTACTACGTTAAAGGTCCCTTCAAATGAAAATAAAGTTTTTCGCAAATATTGTCCGAACTTTGGAATAATTTTTGAAAA
>JAHLFV010000169.1 GCA_018883625.1 Candidatus Treponema excrementipullorum | reverse complement strand
AATGGAAATCGAAGCCCCTATTCATATCTCTAATGTGATGCTGGTTTGTAAAAAATGCGGACCGGTGAAGGCTGGTTATAAGATTGACGGCGAAAAGAAAATTCGCGTTTGTCGGAAATGTGGGGAAGCATTGTGATGAGTAATTACGTACCTCGGCTTAAGAAAGTCTGCAAAGACACTATCGCCCCCGAGTTGTTCAAAGAACTCGGATACAAATCTGTTATGCAGATTCCTGCAATTAAAAAGATTGTAGTAAGTATGGGTGTAGGTGAAGCTCTTGCTAATAAGAAACTCCTTGATGCCGCAGTAACTGATATTACGGCAATTACCGGTCAGAAAGCTGTGAAAACTAAGGCGAAGAAAAGTATTGCAAACTTCAAACTACGTCAGGGCAACGAAGTTGGTGTAATGGTAACATTACGTGGCGCTCAGATGTATGAATTCTTGGATCGCCTTATCAATGTTGCATTACCTCGTGTAAAGGATTTCCGCGGTATCAAATCTTCTGGATTTGACGGACACGGAAACTTCTCTCTTGGTGTTACAGAACAGATCATCTTCCCAGAAATTGACTTCGATAAAATCGAAAAAATTGCTGGTATGAACATCAGTATCGTAACTAGTGCAGAAACAGACAGTGATGCCCGTGCTCTGCTTACCAAGTTCGGAATGCCTTTTAGGAAGTAAGAGAGGAATTCATGGCTAAGAAATCAATGATTATTAAGGCGGCTCGTCCGGCAAAATATAGCACACGCAGATACAATCGTTGCCAAATTTGCGGTCGCCCCCGTGGATATCTACGGAAATATAAGATGTGTCGTCTTTGTTTTCGTAAGTTAGCTAGCGAAGGTTTGTTACCCGGTGTAACAAAGTCAAGCTGGTAGAGTGAGGAGAAAAGAATGAGCGTTTCAGATCCCATCGCAGATATGCTGACAAAGGTTAGAAATGCGGCAATGGCCCGCCACGAAAAGGTAGATGTTCCTGCCTCCAAACTCAAGTTGGAAATCGTAAAAATCCTGAAAACTGAAGGTTATATTAAAAACTTCAAGAAAATCAATCAGGATGGACTTAATTGTATCCGCATTTTCCTGAAATATGACGAGTCAAACGCACCTGTAATTCATGGACTCCAGAAAGTTTCCACACCAGGTCGCCGTGTGTACTCCGGTTATAAGGATCTGCCCCGTGTTCACAACGGATACGGTACAGTAATTGTGTCAACCAGTCAGGGTGTTACTACCGGTAAAAAAGCTGCTGAAAAAATGGTTGGCGGTGAATTGATTTGTACAATCTGGTAATAGGGAGGAAATATGTCTAGAATTGGTAAACTTCCTGTAACAATACCAGCAGGTGTAAAAGTCGATATCAAACCGGAAGCTGTTTTTGTAGAAGGCCCTAAAGGTAAGCTTTCTCAGCACTACACATCAAATGTTACCTTCGAAATGAAGGACGGTGTTGTTTGTGTTAATCCCGTAGATGAATCCAAGGCAGCAAATGCTGCTCAGGGGCTCTACCGTAACTTACTCAACAACATGGTTATTGGTGTAACAAACGGTTTTTCAAAGAGCCTTATCATTAACGGTGTTGGTTTCCGTGCAGAAGTGAAGGGAAATCAGCTTGTAATGAACCTCGGTTATTCAACCGATTTTATTGCAATTATTCCAGAGGGATTAACTGTAGCAGTTGAAGGTCAAAACAAGGTAATTATTTCCGGTATTGACAAGCAGGCTGTGGGTGAGTTTTCTGCTCAGCTTCGTAAGTTGAGAAAACCTGAACCTTACAAGGGAAAGGGTGTTCGTTACGAGACTGAAGTTATCAGAAGAGAGGTCGGAAAATCCGGCGTTAAATAAGGGTAGGTCGTATGATTAAGAAACTTAATGATAAAGACAGAAAACGTCTGAAGAGAAAAATTCACATCAGAAAAAGAGTTTCTGGTACTGCTGAACGTCCCCGTATGACTGTAACCCGCAGTAACCGCAACCTCTATATTCAGGTGATCGATGATACTGTTGGTAAGACATTGGCTTCTATTTCTACAATGGAAAAAGAGTTTGCTTCATTAAAGCCCACTGTAGCAGATGCTACTAAGCTTGGAGAAGCAATGGGAAAACGTCTTGCAGACAAAAATATCAAGACTGTGGTTTTTGACCGTAACGGATATCTTTACCACGGTGTTGTTAAAGCTCTTGCTGACGGTGCTCGTAACGCTGGGATTGAATTCTAGGAGAAGCTATGGAACACCAGAAAAATTTTGATAAAGATCAGCCTAAAGAGTTCGTAGAAAAACTTATCAAGTTGAATCGAACTGCTAAAGTTGTAAAAGGTGGACGCCGGTTCTCCTTCTCAGCTTTGACTGTTGTAGGTGATCAGAAGGGTAGAGTTGGTTTTGGTTTCGGAAAAGCAAATGATGTAACCGAAGCTATCAGAAAGAGTATAGATAAGGCTAAGAGAAATCTTGTAACTGTGCCAATCAAAAACGGAACAATTCCCCATGATATTTTGGGTAAATACAAGAGTTCTTCAGTTCTTCTGAAACCTGCATGTTCCGGTACCGGTATTATTGCCGGTGGTCCTGTTCGTGCTGTTTTGGAAGCAGCCGGTGCTACCGATGTATTGGCTAAGTCCCTCGGTTCTAACACATCCGTTAACGTTGTTCGTGCAACATTTAATGCTGTTGAAAATTTGATGGATGCCCGAGCCGTAGCAAAGAACAGAGGCAAAACTCTGAAAGATTTGTGGGGGTAAGTGATGGCTAAGAAATTAAAAATCACACTTGTACGGAGTACTATCGGACAGAAACCTGCAAAACGGGCAACTGTCCGGAGTCTTGGTTTGAAAAAAATTAACTCATGTGTAGAACACGAAGCTAATCCTGCAATTGAAGGTATGATTGCTTCTGTATCACACTTGGTTAAAGTTGAGGAGATGAACTAATGTCAGATTTAATTCTAAAGGCTCCTTTTGGTGCAAACAAAAAGAAGAGAATTGTTGGACGTGGTTCTTCTTCAGGACGCGGTACAACATCAGGTAAAGGTAATAAAGGACAGCAAGCCCGATCCGGTGGTAAAACATACATCGGATTTGAAGGTGGACAGATGCCTTTGTTCCGCCGTATTGCACACAGAGGTTTTTCAAACTATCCCTTTAAGAAGGAATATAGTCTTGTAAATCTGTGTGATATCGAAGTTAAGTATGCTGACGGAGAGACTGTAAACAAGGAAACCCTTGTTAGCAAAGGTCTTGTAAAAAAATCCGCCGGACTTATCAAAGTTCTTGGCAATGGGGATTTGACAAAAAAAGTTTCCGTTGTTGTGGATAAAGTGTCTGCTTCTGCAAAGGAAAAGATTGAAAAAGCAGGCGGATCAGTAACTGTAACTAACGAATAAACGGAGCGAAAAACAGCATGGCAAATAATCCTATTGTTAATATATTTAGGGTAAAAGAACTCAGAGAACGGGTTATTTTTACTTTTATTGTGCTAGCCGTTTTTCGCCTTGGTAGTGTTTTGACAATTCCGGGAATCAATCCTCAAGCTTTGACAGCTTATTTTGATTCCTTGACCCGCGGTAATGCCTTTGTAGATTACATGGACTTTTTTGCCGGTGGTGCATTTTCAAACTTTTCTGTGTTTATGTTGGGTGTAATGCCTTACATTTCAACACAGATTATTATGCAGTTGGCTTTGATTATTTTCCCTTCTCTTAAGCGTATAGCTCAAGAGGATGGAGGACAGAAAAAAGTTCAGGCTTGGACTCGAATCGGAACGGTTTTTGTCTGTTTGATTCAGTCTTTAGCTGTAACTGTATATGCTACCAGTATTCCTGGTGCCATTGTTTTGGAAAGTGATTTGGCTTTTAAATTGATTGCTATGATCACCGTAACGACCGGAACAATGATCACTATTTGGTTAGGTGAACAGATAACAGCTCGGGGAATCGGAAACGGTATCTCCATGATCATTTTTGCGGGTATCATTGCCCGTCTTCCAGCCGCTGTTTGGGAACTGGGTCGCATGGTTTCTAACGGTGATATTAATATCGTTTTCGTTATAGTTGTTATACTGATGTTTGTGGGAATTGTTGCTCTTGTAGTATATGAGCAGCAAGGCCAGCGTAAAATTCCTGTACACTATGCAAAGCGTGTTATCGGACGCAAGATCTATGGTGGACAGAGTACATATATTCCCTTTAAGATCAATCCTTCTGGAGTTATCCCTGTAATTTTTGCTTCATCATTTTTGCAGTTTCCTCTCCAGATCGCAACGGGATTCGCTCCCAATGTTCGTTGGCTGAACAGCTTGGCAGCATTCCTTAGTCCTAACGGAGTATGGTACAATATAATTTTGGTATTACTGATTGTTTTCTTTGCTTACTTCTATACTCAGGTAACATTGAACCCCGTAGAAATTGCAAAGAACATTCGGGAAAACGGCGGCTCAATTCCCGGAATCAGAACAGATAAAACAGAGGATTATCTGCAAAAAGTTTTGAATCGGTTAGTGCTACCCGGTTCGTTGTACTTGGCAGTAATTGCTGTTTTGCCGACAATCATACAGAATCTTTTTGGGTTCCCTCAGTCAATTTCTTTGTTGATGGGTGGTACCTCTCTCTTGATTCTTGTAGGTGTTGATCTTGATACCATGAGTCAGGTTGAGGCCTTGTTAAAGACCCATTACCGTGACGGATTGGTCAAGAAAGGTAGAATTCGTTCACGAAATCTGTAGATTTTGTGAAAAATCAGTAGAACAAATGTTGGGAAGTGTGTTATAATCGTTGAACTTGAGTTGTAATCATTGCGATTTGCTAGGACTCAAGAGCATAACACACTATTCCCAAGGGGGATTTTATGAAAGTACGAACCAGCGTAAAGCCCATTTGTGATAAGTGCAAGGTAATCAAAAGATTCGGCGTTGTCCGTATCGTTTGCTCAAATCCTAAGCATAAACAGAGACAGGGCTGAGGAGTAACAGATGGCTCGAATTGCGGGAGTTGACCTCCCTAACAAACATGTCAATATTGCTTTGACGTATATTTATGGTATCGGACGTTCTTCTGCTAATGAAATTTGTAAGAAGACAAATATTGATCCGAATGCGATGATCAACGATTTGTCTCAGGATGACTTGGCATCTCTGCGTACAGTTATCGACGGAGAATACAAGGTAGAAGGTCGTCTTCGTTCTGAAATCGGTCTGAACATTAAGCG
The DNA here is from genome assembly GCA_018883625.1 of Candidatus Treponema excrementipullorum. Taxonomy (GTDB): domain Bacteria; phylum Spirochaetota; class Spirochaetia; order Treponematales; family Treponemataceae; genus Treponema_F; species Treponema_F excrementipullorum. Next base: position 6,479 of record JAHLFV010000169.1, on the reverse strand, counting down.
ACTTATGGATATTGGTTGCTATCGTGGTCTTCGTCACAGAAAGGGATTGCCCGTTCGAGGTCAAAGAACACGTACAAATTCCCGTACTCGCAAGGGTAAGAAAAAGACCGTTGCAGGTAAAAAGAAGTAGGATGGGGGTGAAATAACGTGGCAACCGTAAAAAAACGTAAGGAAAAGAAAAGCGTTTATGAAGGTAACGTATATATTCAGGCAACCTTCAATAACACAATTGTAACGATTACCGACCTTAAGGGAAATGCCTTGTCTTGGGCATCTTCCGGTGGCTTGGGATTCCGCGGAGCTAAAAAATCTACTCCCTTTGCAGCTCAGTCTGTTGCAGAAACAGCCGTTCAGAAGGCTGCAAGTTATGGTCTGCGGGAAGTTCATGTGTTCGTAAAAGGACCTGGAGTTGGACGTGAATCTGCCGTTCGCTCTTTAGGTGCTTTGGGTCTTAAGGTTAAGTCAATCTCTGATGTTACACCTATTCCTCATAATGGATGTAGACCCCGTAAGACACGCCGTATGTAGTAGAGGAGTTCAGAAAGAATGGCTAGATATACAGGTCCTGTTTGCAGACTTTGTAGAACAGAAGGAAAAAAATTAGGTCTGAAAGGTGAACGCTGTAATAGTGATAAGTGTCCTATTAACAAGAAGCGTGGTGCACCCGGTAAAGATCCTAAATCTCGTGCCGGAAAAAGAAGTGAGTACGGTCTTCAGTTGAGAGAAAAACAGAAGATTAAGAGGATCTATGGAATGTTGGAAAAACAGTTCCACTTGACTTTTGAACATGCTCAGAGAATGAGTGGTGTTACAGGTGAAAACCTGATCAAGTTGCTTGAAAGTCGATTGGACAATGTTGTTTTTAGAATGCATTTGGCAACAAGCCGTTCACAGGCTCGTCAGCTTGTATCCCATAGACATATCTTGGTTAACGGCAAATCAGTTAATATCCCCAGCTATGAAGTAAAACCCGGGGATACCATCGAAGTTCGTGAAGGTAGCAAGAAGATGGCTGCGATTATGGGAGCTTTAAGTGAGGTTTCCAAGTCCGGTACAATGCCTTGGATCACAATCGATGTTGATGCTCAGAAGGGAACTTTTGTTGCTTATCCTCGCAGAGAGGAAGTAACTGATCTCGCTGATGTTAAAGAGCAGCTCGTAGTAGAGCTCTATTCTAAATAAGAGGAATTGTAATGGCTCGTAAAAATCTGCTCAAGGGTTTTAAAAAACCTAAAGGGATTAATTTTGAACAGCTGGATTCCAATTCCAGTTACGGTAAGTTTTCCGCTTACCCTTTTGAAACCGGTTTTGGAACTACAGTGGGTAACACATTAAGGCGGGTATTGTTGTCTTCTATTCAGGGATATGCAATATCTTCTGTTCGAATTACATCATACGATGCCGATAACGTGCCACATGTAATCTCCAGCGAATTTGAAACAATTCCCAATGTTGTTGAAGATACTTTGGAAGTATTGAACAGCTTAAAACAGATTCGTTTGAGATTGGCCGATGACGTTGAGCAGGAAACTTTCCTCTTTGAATTCAAAGGTGCTGCCACCATTAAGAGCGATGATTTTGCTCGTGAAGGATTGGAAATCCTTTCAAAGGATATGACGATTCTTACAATGATGGCTGATGCTCATGTAGAATTTGAAATTCAGGTAGATCTCGGTCGTGGTTATGTGCCGGCAGAGGTAAATGAAAAGTACATAGAGATTGTTGGAACAATTCCTATGGATGCAATTTTTACCCCTGTAACAAAGGTAAAGTATGCCATTGAGCCTTGTCGTGTTGGTCAGCGCAATGACTATGATAAGCTTGTAATGGAAATTTGGACTGACGGTACAATTTCACCGGAAGATGCCTTGGCAGAAGCCGCTAAGATTGCAAAAGAGCATTTTACAATCTTTATTAACTTCAATGACAACGAATTAAGTCATGACGGTGATATGGATGAAGGTGATGAGCGAATTCGCCAAATCCTGAATACTCCCGTTGATGAATTGGAGTTGTCTGTCCGGTCTTCAAACTGTCTGAAAAATGCTAATATCCGCACTATTGGAGAGCTTACAAAAAAGACAGAAGATGATATAGCCAAAACAAGAAACTTTGGTAAAAAGAGTCTGACAGAGATTAAAGAGAAACTCTTGGAGTGGGGTTTGAATCTCGGTATGACTGATTACAGTCATTTAAAAGATGCTCCAAATTTGCCAAAGAAGAAGGAAGAGTCTGATGAATCATAAGAATGGATTTAACCCTCTTTCCAGAACAACAGCACACCGTCGTGCTATGTCTCGGAATATGGTAACTTCGCTTTTTCGATATGAGCGAATTACTACAACAAAAGCAAAAGCTCTTGAAGTAAGAAAAGCTGCTGAAAAATTGATTACTCGCAGTAAAGTAGATACTGTGCACAATCGTCGTCAGGCAGCTCGGTTTATTCAAGATGAAACAATTTTGGCCAAACTTTTCACTGATATTGGTCCCAGAATGAAGGATAGAGCAGGTGGTTACACCCGTATTCTTAAGTTGGGATTCCGTCAGGGCGATGCTGCTGATATGGTAATCTTGGAGCTCGTTGATTATAAGTTAGACGGAGAAAAAAAATCTGAAAAGAAAGATGCTAAAAAAGCTCCTGCAAAAAAAGCTGCAGACAAAAAAGCAGTAGATAAGGGTGCTGAAAAGAAAAAGGCATCAAAAGCAAAGGCTGAGAAAGCCGCTGAATAAGGAGTAAAGATGTCTAAATCTCATCGCGGAAAAGGTATTCTTGAACTGGTTGCTCACGGTCGTGGTGTATGTGCCCGTTGTAAAAAAGAGGGCATCAAGGTTCTCTATGAGCAGGAAATTGATGGTCAAAAAGCTAAAATTTGCAAATATTGCAAGGCAGCCATTAAAAATGGTAAGTCTGTCTGATAATTAAAGACAGCGTAGGCCGTCCTAATAGACAGGACGGCTTTTTTATTTTCTCTAACTTAAGTAGTAGACAAGTTTCTTAAGTTATGTTAAAGTGTCAGCCATAGGAAATATTTGGAGGCTAAAATGAAAAGTAGAATTATGGCTCTTGCTGGAGTTCTTCTGTTAGTTGTAATGACTGTTTCTTTTGTAGGTTGTTCAAAAGCTGATTCTGATACTATAAAAATAGGTGGTGTTTTTCCCCTGTCAGGACCGGTAGCTGTTTATGGTATTGAGGCAAAGAATGGTATTGAATTGGCAATCGAAGAAATTAATGCTGCCGGTGGTGTGAACGGTAAAATGTTAGAACTGGTAGGCGAAGATGATGAAGGTAGTCCAGAAAAATCTGTTAACGTCTACAAAAAATTAGTAACAAAGGACAAGGTGGAATATATAATCGGTTCATTGACATCTGGTTGTGCTGCAGCAATTGCTCCTTTGGCTCAGGCTCAGAAAGTTTTGATGTTGGCACCTGCAGCTACCCTTACCAGTATTACTGAGGCCGGTGATTATGTGTTCCGTGCATGTTTTATTGATCCCTTCCAAGGTACTGTTGGTGGACGTTTTGCAGCAGAAAATTTAAAGGCAAAAAAAGCAGCAATTTTGTACGATATTGGTAACGATTATTCAATTGGTTTGTATGAAAATTTTAAAATTGCTTTTGAAAAAGCCGGTGGACAGGTAGTAGCTGCCGAATCTTATAGTACAGGTGATAAAGATTTTAATGCTCAGTTGACAAAAATCAAGACCGCAAACCCCGATGTTGTATATTTACCTGACTACTACGGAACAGTTGCTTTGATTGCAAAACAGTTGAGAGCTCAGGGAATTACCGCTCCCATGATTGGTGCTGATGGTTGGGACGGAATTATCGATAACGCTGGTGACGAAGTGCTGAATGGTTTTTACTCAAATCATTATGCTGCTGATTCAACAGATCCACGGGTTGTAAACTTTGTTAAAGCTTATGAAGCAAAATTCAACTCAACACCTGTATCTTTTGCTGCTTTGGCTTATGACTGTGTTTTCTTGTTAAAAGATGCGATGGAAAAATCAGGGAAAACAGATGCAACAACATTAAAAGATACCTTAAAGGATATTTCAGGTTCTTACGTTACAGGAACATTAAGTTTCGATGAAAACAGAAATCCAGTTAAGTCTGCAGTTATGATGGAAATCGTAAAAAAAGACGGTAAGTTGACTCCTGTTTATAATGCAACGATCAATCCCTAGTTACAGTACATAAACAAATATACCCATTGTGAAGATTTTCTTTGCAATGGGTTTTTCTATAATAACTGAAATTTTAATTAAAAGTATTTAAATAAACTTAAAAATAGTGTACAATTCTTGAGATTATAAAAGATATAAGGAAGCAGACTATGGATGCGGGAACACTTTTCCTACAACAATTGATAAATGGTATCTCATTAGGAAGCGTCTATGCTTTGATTGCCTTGGGATATACCATGGTTTACGGAATAGTCAAACTGATTAACTTTGCCCACGGTGATATTTTGATGTTGGGGGCTTATGCTGGATATTTTATTTTATCCTCTATTGGTACTACCCCTCTTGGGATGATTTTAGCTTTTGTTTTTGCCATGATTTTATGCGGAATCGTAGCAATTTTAATTGAGCGGTTTGCCTATAGACCTTTGAGGACTGCCCCCAGATTAAATTCATTGATAACAGCTATCGCTGTTTCTCTTATTTTACAAAACGGGGCTCGGGTGTTGCCTTTTATCGGTCCTAATCCACGTCAGTATCCTACAATGAAAACTGTTAATTTTGAATTCGGTATTTTATCTATTTCGAATATTCAAATTATCGTTATCGTGTTATCTGCTGTACTCATGGTACTGTTAAATTACATTATCAATTATACAAAAACAGGTAAGGCTATGCGGGCTGTCTCCTATGACATGCAAGCAGCTAGCTTAATGGGTATTTCCGTAAACAAAACAATTGCCTTTACTTTTGCTTTGGGGGCTGTTTTGGCAGCTGCCGGCGGTATTTTATATGCAACGGCTTATCCTCAAATTGAACCTACCATGGGAACTATGCCGGGTCTTAAAGCATTTGTGGCTGCCGTATTGGGAGGAATCGGATCTGTACCGGGAGCAATGTTAGGAGGGTATATTTTGGGAATTGCAGAAACCATGACGAAAGGATTTTTGCTGTCTCAGTTCGCAGATGCTATTTCTTTTTCGATTTTGATAATTATCCTTTTGGTTAAACCTACAGGAATCATGGGCGAAAAAGTTAGGGTAAAGGTGTAATCTATGAAAAAAACAGTAAAAAATACCATAGTTTTAACAATTTTCTCTCTTGGAATAATAATAATTCCCAGTTTGCTGATTAGTTTGGGACTTTTGGACGAGTACACGGCACAAATTTTTACTCTTAGCGGAATAAACTCCATTATGGCAATCAGTGTCAATGTTGTGTGCGGAATTACCGGACAGTTATCCTTGGGACAGGCTGGATTTATGGCAATAGGTTCGTATAGTACCATTATTTTTACCCAAACCCTAGGTATTCCCATGCCTGTCAGCATTATAATGGCAACATTGGTAACTGTTATATTCGGAATACTTATCGGTTTTCCTACGCTGAAATTGCAGGGTGACTATCTTGCCATCGTAACTTTGGGATTCGGTGAAATAATCCGGGTTTTGCTGGTCAATTTTAAAGGTTTGACCGGTGGTGCTAACGGACTGCAGTTCAGTACTATATTCTTTCTCAGAGCAGATTATGCCTACTGCTTAGTTATCAGTGTACTGGTAGTAGTTGTTATTTTGCTTTTGAATTTTGTTCGGTCAACCTATGGGCGTGCAATTTTGGCTGTTCGTGAAGATGAAATTGCAGCAAACTCCGTGGGTGTAGATGTTTTCAAGTATAAAATGATTGGCTTTGCTATTGCTTCCTGCATTGCCGGCTTGGGAGGAGCTTTGTATGCTCCTGTTATGGGGTTTATCAAACCGGATATTGCCTCCTTTAACAGAAGTATTGACTATCTGATTTTTGTAGTGTTGGGTGGTATGGGGTCTATCAGTGGTTCAATTATTGCTGCTTTCGTTCTAACCTTTTTGCAGGAATGGTTACGTTTTTTACAGGATTATCGTCTGTTGATTTACCCGTTGATTTTAATATTTGTTATGCTGTTTAGGCCTCAGGGACTTTTAGGAATGAAGGAAGTCTCAGTTCTTAAAATAGGACCTGCATTAAAAAATTTAACAAAAAAAATGGGAAGTAGAGAAAAAGCCCTAAAAAAGGGGAAAAACAATGAATAAAGAAAAAAATCTTTTACTCCAGGCTACCGATGTTTCTATCGTATTTGGAGGTCTGCGAGCCGTCAGTAATTTTTCCTGCGAATTGTACAACGGTGAACTGGTAGGTTTAATCGGCCCCAACGGCGCCGGGAAAACAACAGTGTTCAATATGCTGTCAGGAATTTATGTTCCCACAGAGGGCGAAATCGATTTTTGGGACAAGCAGGGACATGTTCATAAGGTAAATAA
>JAHLFV010000168.1 GCA_018883625.1 Candidatus Treponema excrementipullorum | reverse complement strand
ATTACATATTTATTCGGGATCTGTTTCTCCCTCAGCAGCTTCTGTATCCCCGACCTCTAAATTATACTCATCGATTTTTCTGTGAAGAGTTTTACGTCCAATGCCTAAAATATCAGCTGTTTTTGATTTATTTCCTTTGTTAACTGCTAAGTTCTGCTGTATTAAAATTTTTTCAGCCTCTGCCAAAGTAATTCCTACAGGAATAGAAATCATATCCGTATCGGAGGCTCCGCTGACAGACGGTGGCAAGTCCTCCAAAGTAATTTGACTGCCGGAACACATTACTACGGCACTTTCTATACAATTACGAAGTTGACGGATATTTCCCGGCCAATTATATTTATACAAAGCAGAACGGGCCCGGGCATCTATACCTGTTATTTTTTTGTTGTTCTCTTTGGCAAATTCTTCTAAAAAGGAAGCAACTAGCAGAGGAATATCGTCCTTTCTCTCCCGTAAAGGCGGGACTTGAATATGAACCACATTTAACCGGTAAAATAAATCTTCTCGGAATCGGTGCTCGGCTATCTCCTGCAATAGATCTCTGTTGGTAGCGGCAATAATGCGAACGTCTACTTCCAAAGTTTCTTCTCCTCCGACCCGCTCAAACCGCCTGTCCTGAAGGACCCGAAGTATTTTTATTTGAACGTTTTGGTCAATTTCACCGATTTCATCAAGAAAAATCGACCCTGTATTGGCCAATTCAAAACGCCCCCGTTTTCTAGCCACAGCTCCGGTAAAGGCTCCTTTTTCATGACCGAAAAGCTCACTTTCCAACAAAGATTCGGAAAGAGCAGCACAGTGAACCTTTACAAACGGTTTATCTCTTCTGTTTGACAGATTATGTAAAGCATTTGCAATAAGCTCTTTTCCCGTCCCGCTTTCTCCTGTTATCAGAACAGATGCTTTGGAATTAGCAGCTTTTCTGACTACCTCAAAAATACGGAGCATTTCGGCACTTTTACCGATTATTGATTCAAAGGAAGTTTTTGCATCCAACTCTTCTTTTAAAGTTGAATGGCGGATTTCCAATTCCCGTCCGGCTAAAGCTCGTTTAACAATCAATATAAGACGGTCTAGATTTAAAGGTTTGGTTAAAAAGTCATAGGCACCGTTTCTCATGGCTGTTACGGCACTGTCTATGCTTCCGTGACCGGTGAGCACGATTACAGGAACACCGGGACTTTCTCCTGCTACTTTGGCTATTACTTCTTCCCCGGAAATGCCGGGCATCCGTAAGTCTGTAATAACTAAGTCAATATCACCTTTTTCTATAAGTTTTAATCCTACTTCCCCGTTTTCAGCCAGTTTTACATCATATCCTTCCAGTTCCAAGGCAGTGCCTAAACCTTCTCGGATATTTTTTTCGTCATCAATAATTAAAATCGTAAAATTCATTTTTTATACTCCAACAACTTATGTTCCCGCTGGGGTATAGGCAAGGTTATAATAAATACAGATCCCTCTCCCAAAATAGACTGAACCTGAATATCCCCGGAAAACTCCTTGATAATTTTGTACACCATGGTTAAACCTAATCCGGTTCCAGTTGTCTTTGTAGTAAAATATGGTTCAAAAATCCGGGCAGCAGTTTTTTCATCCATTCCGATTCCCGTATCTGCAATACTCACAATAAATTTATCGTTTTTTATCTGAGAACTGATCCATAACTGACCGCCTTCAGTCATTGCTCCTTCTGCATTTTGCACCAAGTTTAAAATTACTTGACGGAACAACTTACCGTCCAACAGCAGTTTGGGAGGATTTTCTTCCAAATTCATCTGTAACTCAATTCCTTTTTCTTCCAATTCAGGTTTGCAAAAATCCATGTAGCGGGTGAGCAATTCGTTGGGATCCATAAGCTGAAATTCAGCATTGATAGGTCGTACAGCAAAGAGAAAATCCACAACAATACCGTTTAATCGCTCGATTTCTTCATTAACCACATTGATGTATTTTTCCAAAAATTTTTCTTCCGGTAAAGTGTTGTCTCCCTCCCGGGCTTTTTTAATTGCTCTTTCCAGAAGTTGAATATGAATACTCATACTTCCCAAAGGATTTTTTATTTCGTGAGCCACGTTGGCAGCAAGATTTGTTAAATCCGCAAGTTTTTCCATACGGCGCAGACGAATTTCCTGTTGTCGTTTTTCTGTAATGTCATCAACAGCAATGATAGTACCTTCAAGTTTTTTCCGGTGAACAAGAGGCATCAACGAAATTGTAAAAAACTTAATCGTTCCTCCTCGTGTTTCCAAAGTAAATTCCTTTGAAACATTGCTGGTGTCCTCTTTGTAGGATTTTTCCAAAAAATCCGCAATATCTTTATCTGCAACAAAATTCCATATAGGTTCTTCCCCAATTCTTGACTCGGAAGCTCTCATTTTTAAAGGGATATATCGTTCAGCGCTTTTGTTGACCATAATCACATGGTATTTTTTATCACAAATAACCAAACCGGTAGTTAAAGAATCCAAAATTGCATCTGCATTGTCCTTTGCTTCTATCAAAACATCAAAAAGTTGTTCAACCTGCTCTGGACTTAGTTTAGAAATTTTGCCGGAAACACGTTTAATTAAATCTATCATAGAATAACTCCGCCACGGAACTTTTTAATGATTATATCTATATCAGCAGTAAAAAGCTCCAAAGCTGACATTATATTTTGATTATAAATTCGAATACGATCTTGGCATTCTCTGATTTTGTTCAAACACTGAATTCTCATTTCTTCCACACGAATAAGATAAAAGGGGGCATCTTTTGTTAAATTCGGTTCTTCCCTTATTTCTTTCAATCCCAGCATAATACCTTTAAAAAACACTGTAAGCAAAAGAATTGGTTCAAAGCCTCCGCAAGTTTCCAAAAGTGTTTCAAGGTTGACTCGTTTTCCTGCCAACAAGGTAAAAACAAAGTCTCGTCCGGCACTTTCTATTATCTGAGAATCTATGGGCAAAAAAGATTCCAAATAAGCCCTAATGGAAGCCTGATTTTCACTTCCGGGAGGGATAGATCCGTGGAAAACTCGTTGGATCACCACAGCTTCCTCTTCCCTTTTTCTTTCCACAAAGTGATATGTTCTGACCCGTGACAAAATAGTAGGCATAACGGCATTACGTCTTTTGGTCGTCAAAACAAAAATCACATCTTCGGGAGGTTCTTCTAAAATTTTCAACAGTGCATTACGACCAGCTTCCTGCATCTTATCTGCGTTTTCAAGAATTACCACTTTTTTTCCTGAATCTGTTCTGTACCGAGCCCAAGCATTTATCCGTCTGATTTGAGCCACCGGAACCGATTCATACATAAAATTTTCCAGCTTTGCAGTAGCGGTATACACTTCTTTACAAATTTTTTCTAACTCTTTTATCTCAATTTCTTTATCACTTTCCAATTCTTCCAGATATTCGTCAATGGTAGCAAGTAAGGGTGCAATTTTTGAAACTTTATCTTCACCTTCCCATAATATTGGATTAAAACGGAGAGTTAGCTTTCTGACACTGCGCAAAAACAAATACCTAACGGCCCGAATGTTACTGGCATTAGTTGCATAGGCTGACAAGAAAGCTTTTCCGGCTGCTGCTATCTCTAAACTGCAATTTTTACTACCAGCAAGTAACAAAGATGTTGAAACAAGAGCCTTGTGTTTCAAACAGGATGGGCAAGTGCAAGTCCACAAAGCTTTTTCACTGCAAGACACAATCCGGGCCAATTCCAATGCAGCAGTCAATTTGCCGGAAAAATCTGGTCCCGAAAACAGCAGAGCATTGGGTAACGTATTATTGATGATATCTTCCTGCAATTGTTGACTGACTGGTTGAAAAAGCAGATTTTCAAACATTACACATCAATCCTTTGATTCACGATTTTTATAGGGTAGGAAATAAAATTTCCCAAAAAAGTATCAAAAATACTGTTATCTAACAGACCGCTTACATCAAACCAGGGTTGTAAGTGCAAAATGATAAGCACGAAAGAAACTATTATCAGTCCCTCTGCCAAACCGAAAAAAAAACCTAAAGCTCTGTTAAGACTACCCAAAACTTCTCCAGAAAAAAGAGAACCCAATAACAGTTGAAGTATTTTTATAGCTAAAAAAACAGCTATAAAAATCAAGATAAAAGACAGAATTTGTGCAACAAAGGGTATCGGTACCCATATAACAACAGAAGGATATAAATCATTGGCAAACAGTAAACCTATAAGTATCCCCACTACAAAAGCAGCTTTACCAAAGACCTCAGCTATCAATCCTTTTATGGTAGCAACTATAACAAACCACAGAATAATAGCAAGAAAAACAAGATCAATTATCGCTATGTTCATCACCGAATACCTCATTAAAAACCAATGTGCCTATAATTCTTGCAGGTCTTTTCTGTCCGGTGAGTTCTTTTGCCTTTATACCACAAGTTTTCCTGAAACTTGTGTCAAGCATTTTTTCCAAAGCAATTTTCAAATTTTCCCCGGAAACTTCTTCTCCAACAAGTACCAAAGCAGCACCGGCCTTTTCAAAAAAAGCGGCATTTTCCACCTGATCGCCACGAGTACTGGCTCCGCAAAGAGGCACCAAAACCATGGGCTTTCCTAAAACTGCACACTCCCACAGAGAATTAGCTCCTGCTCGAGACAATATTACATCAGCACAAGCCAGTACGTCAGGCATTTCACCGTAAATGAAAGGATAATGCTTATAAATCCCCTCCTTGGAGGCAGAGACCACATGTTCGTCAAAACCGGCTTTAGCGCCACCAGTTTGATGAACAACAATAAAGTACTTACACAAAAAATCCAGATTTTCCGTTACAAGCTGGTTTATTTGCTTGGCGCCGGAACTGCCTCCCGCCACAAAAAGAATGGGTTTTGGACTATTTTCTATACCCAACTGTAGAAAATCCAGTCCCCGTTTTTTGTCAGCAGTATAAAAAACAGGACGCACGGGATTTCCCGTAACCACTAATCGGGATTTCTTATCTTTACCGAGATAATTTTCCGTTTCTTTATATGACAGCAAAATTTTTGAAGCAAATTTACTGTTTAACCGAGTGGCTAAACCGGGTGAAAAATCACACTCATGGGTAAAAACAGGAATACCCAAAATTTTTGCCGCAAAACAGGGAGGCACACTTACAAAACCACCCTTAGAAAATACAACTGCAGGTCTTAATTTTAACAAGAGAAAAAAGGAAGCGATAGTTCCACCGATAATTTTAAAACAATCAATAAAATTTTCAAAAGAAAAATATCGTCGGAGTTTTCCGGAGGGAATGCCGTAAAATTTGTCCGCACTACCGCTTTTTTCCACGATATTTCTATCCATTCCCTTGGAGGAACCTATCCAAAATACAGAACACTCTTTTTTATTCTCTTTGCAAATTTCACGAAATTCATCAGCTACCGCCAAACCGGGATATATATGCCCCCCAGTACCGCCACCGGTAAAAACCACATTAACATTCATCCGATACAGCCTCAAAAATCTTTACCAAATTGTCTTTTTTAAATAACTTAGCATAAGACAATGCAGACATTCCCATAGCATCGCAAATGCGAGGATCTGCTCCGTTTTCTGCCAAAACTTTACAGACGGTTTCATTGTTGGTTCCCACTGCCAAAACAAGGATTGGCTGTCCGTCCCGACTGATTTTTGTTAAATCGGCACCTTCCTTAACCAATCTTTCTACTACTTCTGTATTTGATTTCCAAACAGCATCCATTACTGCGGAGTACCCTCTATCTTTTGACACAGCATCAATATCAACGCCTGCTGCAATAAGTTTTTCGACCATTTCCAATCTGTCATACCGAGCTGCTATACAAATCATAGGAGTTCCGGCAGAATCTCTACTGTTTATATCAATCCCAGCTTTAAGAAACAAATCACACTCTTCCTCATTGTTAGAGGCTATGTGAAAAGCAAAACTGTCGGCATTAAAAGGAATTCCCATATCAAGAAGTTTTTCCTTAGCCTTTTTTTCTTCTTCCCTTTTTAAAAACAGTGGGAAGCGTTCATCCAAAGCACGTTGTAAATCCTCCAAAGAATCGTACTCACGCAATTCCTCTGAAATTAAAAAAAGCTCCCTTTCCTCATTAGACGGCTGATTCCAAACAAAAAACAGGGGAATATTTTTTCCTAAAAAATAACCTAGTAAAAGGGTAACGGATTCTTCATACTGATAATCTTTTTTATTCAACCAAATACAGTATTCAATTTCGGAAAAATCAACAAAAGTTTTTTTTGATTTTTTTTCAGGATCAAAATATCTTATCTCTACATTGCATTTTTTCAGAAATCTTTCCAAACCAACTACATCACTGTTTTTTTTCGTTTCAAAGGAAACAATCAACCATTTCATAACGGTTCATTATAAAATATTCCGGCAGAGTAGACAAGTAAAATATAATAAAAATAGACATTTTAACAATAGATAATAGATATTTAAAAAGCAAAAGCC
>JAHLFV010000167.1 GCA_018883625.1 Candidatus Treponema excrementipullorum | reverse complement strand
CCTTTCCATCGTTTTCAACAAAGGTAAGGATGTGATTTTGGCAGTGTTGGGAACAAGTCCCGTGTATGTGGATTCCCAAGGTAATACTCCCGTTCACATTGCAGTAGAACAGAATGTTTCACCTGAAGTGTTGCAGGTTATTTTAGGTTTACGTTATCCTTTAGACAGAAGAAACAGTTCAGGAAGAACACCGGTCACCATTGCTGCTTCTAAAAACAATCCTCAAACTTTGGAATTGCTTTTGAAAGCCGGAGCAGACCCTTTCATCTCTGACAACAGAGGCGAATCAGCCGTATCCATTATTCTGAAGGATTACACAAGCAACTTGGACTTATTGGTTCAATATACCGGAAACAAAACAGATAACTCTGGAGAAGGAATACTTCACTATGCTGCAAAAACCAGCGACGCAGAAACGGTAAAGAAACTGCTGTCTATGGGACTTAAAACCAACATAAGAAACACAGCAGGCGAAACACCTTATGACATTGCTGTCAGGTGGCAGAGAAAAGATATTGCAGCACTCTTGAAATAAAAAAAAGTAGTAAAAAGTATATTAAAGTTGGGTAGCCCTATTGAGCATTTCGCGAAAGGCGCTACCCTCTTTTTTTAACTCTTTAGATCCACGGGTAATTTTACACAAACTCATGGAAAACATCTTTGCAATAGCCCGCTGAGTTGTGCCCTTATCGATTTCCTTGACCAATAACCACCGCTTTGCCAAATCTTCTAACTCTGCAGGAGTAAACAGGCATTCAAAAAAATCTCCGATCAACTGAGCATCTTCTGTGACAGCCAAAACTTTGTAGACTTCTTCCAGCCCTTGCTTTTTAATGTTTTCATCCATAAGGGTAGTATATAACGAAACCATATATCTTGCAATGAAGAATATCTTAGGGAAAGAAAAACTTTTTAAGACTTTATACTAAACACCGCACCGGTCAAAGGGAAAAAAGCTCGTGTATATTGGCGTCTACGAGCACGGACAGACTTTCCGGTGTTATCTCTAACAGACCGGCAACAAAGGAATATACATATTCCACCATAACGGGAGTATTTATCCTTCCCCTGTAAGGAACGGGACACAAATAGGGAGAATCTGTTTCCAAAAGCATCCTATCCCGAGGTACATAGTTTAACAGTTTTTTGGCTTCATCAAGTTTCGATTTTTTTGTATATGTAACGGAACCGGAAAAAGAAATATACCATCCCAAATCAAGAAAAGCTCTGGCCTCTTCTATACCGTAGGAATAACAATGAATAATCCCCCGATGATAGTCCACGTTTTTGATACAACCTAAGGTACCTAGAAAAGCATCTCTGGAATGAACTATAACCGGCAGAGAAAACTTCTTTCCTAACTCCAGTTGCATTTCAAACATCTCTTCTTCGCCCTTAAGTAATTGAGCAGTGAATACTTCTTCCTCTCGAGAATCCGCCCCGTCTTTATTCCAATGGTGATCTAACCCGCATTCACCTATGGCTATCACTTTAGAGGCTCCTGTACCAAAACCGTAAAAGTTTTCACAACTACGGGCATCTGCAATGTGACGCTCTAAAAGAGCAACTTGGTCATATCTGTCTCTTATAGCCTCGGCGGCCGGCCAAATTCCAGCGGAAAAATGTAAAAGTGTATTCACTGTGTCTCTATAACATTCGGGAAGTGCATCTACCAGCTCCCGAGCCTTTGCACCATGAACAGGAAGATCATCGCAGTGGGTACCGATATCCAAGGCAAAAAAGGTATTTCTTTCAGCTAAAGAACAAAAAACGGGAGTTACATCAACTCCCCGCTCCCATAGATGATGTAAGTGAAAATGAGTATCTGAAAACATATAATCTCGATAATTTTCGGGTATGGCAGATTTGAACTGCCGACCCCTAACTCCCGAAGCTAGTGCGCTACCAGCTGCGCTAATACCCGAAAACAGCCGGCCAAAGCAGACTGCATAATCTAAAAAAAGACCCATCCATCAGGATGGGTCGAGCGGGAGCGACGGGGCTTGAACCCGCGATCTTCGGCTTGACAGGCCGACGCGATAACCAGCTTCGCTACGCCCCCGTGATGTTTGATACTATATCATAGAGCCTCTTTTACGTCAATACGTTTTTATAAAAAAATGTGGTATTTTTTTAATTTTTTTAGGATTTTTCCTCTTGAAAAAAAATATAATATGTTATATCATGGTAGAACGATGCCGGAATGGTGGAATAGGTAGACACAAGGGACTTAAAATCCCTCGGATGAATAATCCGTGCCAGTTCAATTCTGGTTTCCGGCAGGTAGAGGCTGAGTTGTAGATGCCAAGAGCAAAAGCAACTTAGCCTTTTCTGTTTTAAATAAAAAAGCTGACGCCACCATTCCGTGGAAGATTTGATAACAAAGTTATCAGCTATACTATCCCGTTAATTTTATAAAATCGAGTAAGATATGTATCCATCGACAGTTTGTTTACAGGCACAAAGCTCAGTCTTTTGCCTGTAGTAACATCCCTGCCCTATCACGTTCTAGTGTACTTGACTGTACAAACCGGCTAATTCTTGCCGCCAATCGTAAACTTTATCCCTCTGCTCCCATTCAATGACCCGTACAATAGTAAAGTTTTTTGTGTCATGGGGATTGGGAAAATGAACAACGGCAAAACGCCCCTGCCCGATATAGGATATTTTTTCGTTTTCTTTTAAGGACTCTGTTTTCTTTATTTCTGCCATCACGCAATCAAAATGAACAGGTGCATCTGTTTTCTTATCAGCCAAAGCTGCACTGAGCTCCACAATAGGCTCCCCACATAAGGCACAAAGAGTCTGTCTGTGTTTTAACTCTTTGATTGCTTCCTGATTTTTTTGCATCATCAGCTGCACTTCCATAGGAAGAGTTGTTTCCTGTTTACCGTGATTATTTTTATTTACACTTTTTGTTTCGATATTTTTTGATACTTCTTCGTTGCCTCTTTTGTTATTCCAATGGCGCTTTCGTCTGCCGTATTTTGAATATTCCATGTTTACACCCTACTTAGTATTTT
>JAHLFV010000166.1 GCA_018883625.1 Candidatus Treponema excrementipullorum | reverse complement strand
ATACTGCATCTATTCTGTCTACACGTCCTAAACTGGAATAAATCGCCCCCGTATTTCCTGGTATGTTAAAAAGAGCACCTCTGTTTGAAACAGGATAGTAAATAAACACATCTGTAAAAAGTACCTGTTCTCCGTCTTCCAACACAAAAAGGATTTTTAACGCTTCGTCATTTTCAATAATTTCTGCTACAGGGTTTGTCTGTAAAGATGTTATCATTATGATCGAAGTGACAATAATGATAAAAAAAACAAGAAAAATAAAAATAACGCTTTTTTCCGATTTTATTCCCTGATAATTTTTCATTACCCCTCCAAAGCACTAAGGAGTTTTCGTGTTGCCGGTGAAATCTTTTTACCCCGGGTTTCCAAGTACTCGATATTTTCTTTCAATACAAATATCACCAGCTCGTCCAACGAAAGATTTGAAAGTCTATCCAAATATTCTTCCGTAACTTGCGGTCTTCCCGGCTCTATTTTATCTGCAACATACAAAATCTTTGCCAAATTACCCATATCGGGAGCACCGAAAGTGTGCACAGAAACAGCTTCCAAGATTTCGTTATCTGTAACCCCAAAATCTTTTTTTAACAATGCGGCGGCAGCCCTACCGTGGAGCAGGGCCGGTTTTTCCTTTTCTATAGAAGTAATAGGTTTTCCGTCATTAGCCACCATGGATAAAATCATGTGTGGACTCATATCCTTACATATATCATGAGCTAAGCCGGCAAAATACCCTTTATCTCCGTCAAAATTATAAGTTTCACATAGTTCCCGAGCCGTATCTGCTACCCGCAGTGAATGTTCGTAGCGCCCCGGTGACTCTGCCACCAAAGCATATTTTCTGACTCGTTCAAGTGTTTCCGTATCCATAAAGTCGTCTCTGTATAATATACTGATATATTTCCTTCGGAACAAGATACCGCCAAGAACCTTTATCGGTATTTTTGTCAATCTTTATATTGTCCCGAATTCCACTGGAAGACACTGGTAATACACTGTTTGTCAACCGAGTATGTTTGTAATGAAAGGGGAGCTCTTTAGCCCCGGCCATCCCCTGTGTCATACGGTGAGCAACAATAATATCTGCAATCTCCGGTAACTGGGAGTAATTGTGCCAGGACTCAAAGCCCTCTATCAAATCATCCCCCATTATCAAACCGAACTTACCATCAATTATGTTCCCATCTCTGTTTCCCAGAAATTGCAATGTGTCATAAGTATATGAAATACCTCCTCGCTGTATTTCACAGGTTTCTGCCTGAAAACGAGAATCGTCTTTAATTGCCACTTGAAGCATTTCCAATCGCTGCTCAGTGGAGGCACCTTGAGCCAACTCTTTGTGGGGAGGTATATTTGCCAAAACAAAATATACCCTGTCATACCCCAGTCGTGTACATACTTCATCAGCTAAAAAAAGATGACCTATGTGAATGGGGTTAAAACTGCCTCCCAAAACAGCGATACGCATACTTACTCCTGACTTCCAGGGTACTGAATAGGCTCCACATCACAGACAGATCGGCTTTTCAGAAAGTCGGACTTTTCCTGAGCATTTCCGTTTTTTTTGTTTACACCCCGGGGGCCTACATAGCCTTGCTCTTCCATAGTTTCCACAAGACGCAAAATTTCTTCCCGAACGTTATTCAAACCTCTTCTTTCCAGTATGGAAAGAGGAATAACAACCTCTTCAGGATTGAGCTTATGAACGGCCTCTTCAACCAAATGAAAACGGTCTTCTGCTCCTTCCGTATCCATTTTGTTACACAAAACGATACGAGGCTTGGCTGCCAACTCCTTTGAAAAAGAAGCCAATTCCTGCTGTAATGTTTCGTAAGCCGTCAAACAGCTGTCATCGGAACAGTCTATCATAAAAAGCAATGCTGCGGTTCGGGATATATGCTTCAAAAAACGAATTCCCAAGCCGGCTCCTTCAGATGCACCTTCTATGATACCAGGAATGTCAGCAATTATAATGTCCCGTTCAGAATCGGCATGTAATACTCCCAAGTTGGGAATCTTTGTGGTAAAAGGATAAGGGGCGATTTTAGGCCGGGCGTTGGTAAAATGATCCAACAAAGAAGACTTTCCTGCATTAGGAAAACCTACCAGTCCTACATCAGCCATAATACTTAATTCCACTCGAAGCCGGCGCACCTCTCCCGGTTTACCTTCCAGTGCAGTACGAGGTGCCTGATTGGTAGAAGTTTTAAAATGAACATTACCCCAGCCACCTTTACCACCTACTAAAAACAAAAACTGCTGATCTTCGCTTTCGGTAGTAAATTCCCTGATCAACTCTCCTGTTTCCGCATCATAAAGGGTCGTTCCCGGCGGAACGGGAATAATAACGTCTTCGCCGTTTTTACCATACCGGTTACTACCCATACCATCCCCGCCATTGCGAGCCTTAAATACCTGCTTATACCGCATGTGAGCCAAGGTTCGGAGATTACGTTTTACCTGAAAAATCACATCTCCCCCCTTGCCACCGTCACCGCCGGCCGGTCCCCCCATGGGAACATACTTTTCTCTACGGAAGGCAATACAACCGTTTCCGCCCTTACCAGATCTGACTTCTATTATCGCTTCGTCTGCAAATTGAATCAATGTTTTGTCCTAAAAAAATACCCAGAGAAGGCTAGCTACTCTGGGCACGTACTATTCTGAAAAAAATCGTTAAGCTTCAACTGGAGTAACAGAAGCCAGTTTACGACCTTTGCGCTCGTGGTAAACTACAGTACCTGTTGCTGTTGCAAACAAAGTATCATCTTTACCCTTCTGAACATTCTGTCCGGGATGAATCTTTGTACCTCTTTGGCGAACCAAAATAGAACCGGCAGGAACAACTTCTCCACCAAATACTTTTACGCCCAAATACTTAGGATTTGAATCGCGGCCGTTCTTAGCACCGCTACCACCTTTTTTACGTCCCATAATATGCCTCCGCTTTAATCTACAATATTCTCTCGCAGCATTACATGCTTAGGATACTCACTCTGCAAGGACATAAGCCCCTGCCGCAAAAAATCCGCCGCATATACAAGCCGGGCTCTATCGTGAACCCCTTCCTCCACACGGAATGCGAGAGTTCCGCGGGTCGTTGTATCGGCAAAAACCGATGCTCCGTAGGCATCCAGCAACACTTCCAAAGTTGTCCGCAACACTACCGTTATTGCAGCACACACAATGTCGGAACCCGCCGGAGCATATTCCGCATGACCTTCACTGTAACAACTACGGAATTCACCGCTACTGTTACAGTTTAAGGTTATCGTTGTCATCTTTATGCAACAACAATTTCCTGTACACGGATTGTTGTATACTCCTGACGATGACCGATTGTTCTGTGATAATCTTTCTTACTCTTGTATTTGTATACGATAATTTTCTTATCTCTGAAAGATTCTTCAACTACAGCCTTAACTTTTGCTCCCTGTACATAAGGAGTACCTACGCTAACGGCACCGTCATTATTTACCAAAAGAACAGTATCAATTTCGATTGTGCTACCTTTTTCTGCTTCAAGTTTATCAACCTGAAGGAGAACATCTTTTTCAGCTTTATACTGCTTGCCCTTATACTCAACAAGTGCGTACATCTTTTACCTCTGTATCTATTTTATACCAGTGTCTTATCGACACTATGCACGCTCCGGTATCTAACGGGATATACCGAAACCTTTACACCATAAGTAGTGCCCATTATAACTAGTTTTCCCATATCTAGTCAATAGGAAAAACTTTAATTATAGAAAGCTTTCCTCTCTAAAATCTTACATTGCCTCTAAAAATGGTACCAAAATCAGACGGAGACCTCTTTCCAAAACAGTTTTGGTACAGGTAATCAACAACAAACGGGCTGCCGCCAAAGAAGGATTCTCTTTTGCCAAAGACAATGCCGGACATTCATGATAAAATCGACTAAAAGACTTTGCTATATCATATAAATATCCGGCAACCACGGAAGGATCCAAAGTTTCTGCGGCTTTAACGATAATTTTAGCGTACTGCCCTAAAGTTTTGATCAGTTCCCACTCCGCTTCGTGATTTAGCAAGGGAGCTGCCTCCTGCACAGTCAACGGCTTTACACCTTCTTCCTGAGCACGACGCAAAATAGAACAGATACGAGCACCCATATACTGCAAATAAGGACCTGTATTACCGTTGAAAGATAAAGACTCTTTTGGATTAAACAGCATATCCTTTGTGGGAGTCGTTTGAAGCAGATAGTAGTGGAGAGCTCCTAAAGCAATATTTTCTGCCACAGCTCCGGCATCACCTACGGCTTCTTCTCTACCCTTAGAAGTAATTTCTTCTAAAGCACCGTCCCGAAGGCTGTCAATCAAATCGTCTGCATCTACGACGGTACCCTCACGGCTTTTCATCTTACCTTCTGGTAAATTTACCATTCCGTAGGAGAGATGATAAAGTTGATTTGCCCAGTCATATCCCAATTTTTTCAGTACATAAAACAGTACTTTAAAGTGATATTGTTGTTCACTTCCTACTACATATACCAGCTGATTAAAGGCCCAATCATTGTGACGGTAAATAGCTGTTCCCACATCCTGAGTCATATACAGAGCCGTACCGTCTTTTCGCAATAAAACTTTTTTGTCCAAATTAATCTCTGCCAAGTCCACCCATACGGAACCATCTTCTTCTCTGTAAAAAATACCGGATTCCAAGCCCTTTAATATTTCTTCTTTACCTTTCAGATAGGTTTCACTTTCGTAATATAACTTATCAAAAGACACTCCCGTACGTTTGTAGGTTTGAGTAATACCAGCAATAGCCCACTGATTCATGGTGTTCCACAATTCATGGACTTCTTTGTCACCCTTTTCCCACTGTACCAGTAAATCCTGTGCCTGAGTCTCTGCGGTAGCATCTTCTTTACTCCATTTGTCAAATTCCACATAGCAATCTCCTACAAAGCGATCGCTTTTAATACCTAAAGATTCGGGAGTTTCCCCCTTTGGTTCATGGAATTTTTTGTATGCCAACATGGACTTACAAATGTGTACGCCCCGATTATTGATAATATTTACTTTAAAAACTTCCGCTCCCGCTTCTTTCAAAATCCGAGAAATACTCTCACCTAAAGCGTCATTTCTCAGATGTCCTAAATGCAGGGGCTTATTTGTATTGGGACTGGAAAACTCTATCATGACCCGACGACCTTTTAACGGTTCTCGTCCCTGATCATCGCTCAATCCCAAAGACTGACTCTCATCAGTAATGTACTCTAAAATGGCAGCTATAGCCTTTTCTTTGTTTAATCGCACGTTCACGTAAGGGCCGGTAGCAAAAAACTCTCCCACCTCCCCACTGCAATCAATTTTTTTTACGGCTTCCGCAACTTTTTGGGCTATAACAGGAGGAGCCATGCGGAACACTTTTGCAAAGGGAAACATGGGAACGCCCACATCCCCCATTTGAGGATTGGGAGGAGTTTCCAACACCAAAGTATCTGTACCTACATCCCCTTCTAATCCCATTTCTGCTTTAACAGAATTCAAAGCTTTAACAATCAGAATACCACATTGCTCTTTTAAATCTGCCATATTATCTTCCTTCAAACACATGTATATCTATGTAACGGTTAAAACACTACATCAAATGTCAACATAACGAAACAAATAGTATCAAAAAATATGTAATTATTCTACAGGGTAAAGCTATATACTCCGTTTCCTTTTAAGGGAGGTTGTCTCGGTTCCTACAGAATATATGCAGCCATGGCGGTGAAATGCTTTGTTTTTTCCTGTAAGGGAAGATTCAGTTCCGCAGCCTGTCGGCGGAAAGAGCCTAAAAGAGGATTGCAGCAAGTGCACTCGTTAATATGGAGAATGTTTTCTTTCAACACCCCGATTTTTGTTAAACTTATGACATTTGCCTCTGCCAAAGAAAGGCGATTACCCCGCTCTATGCAATCGGCACCGAAGTTTTGGATAAAATACCGGGCTCTTTCCGCCTCCACGGTGTAACAACAGGCATGAATATGAGGTCCCAATACCACCGCAAAATCAGCAGGTTTTGAACCATAGACTTTTTCTGCCAAGGTAATGGCTTCTGCAGCAATACCTGTTCCCTTCCAGCCGGAGTGAACGACCCCAAAACAGTTTGTTTTAGTATCAAAAAGATATATAGGTACACAATCCGCCACTGTCACAACAGGTACAAATCTTTCGCAGGTGGTTATCACCCCATCACCTCTCAACAGATCTACAGCCAAAGGATGCTCTGCTTGATTTTTTGCCAACAAAGCGGGCTTGCCCCTATCGTCTTCTTTAAGGGCATACACTACCTGAGAATGAATAAGCTCCAATGGAACAGCATACTTCCCTTCTGTTTCCTTTTTCCCCGAAAGAGGAAAATCAGGATATAAAGAACCGGGGCACAACTTCTCGGAAAACTCGGAAGGTCTTACCGGCTCTGTAATTCCCTGTTGAGCAAAAAAGTTTTTTCTGTTGGAATTTTCTTCTGTCCACCGAAAGCGCATGGAGCCCACAGATTCCAATGAAAGACAACAGCGGGGCGCTGCCTGTAAAAATTCCCCATCAAAGAAAAAGGGAACAGACAACACGCCCCTATGGGGAGGAAAGTCATTAAAATCACATAACATCTTTAACCGATAGTCTCCAAATCTTTTATGATTTCCAAAGCCTTTTCAAAACCGTTTCTCATTTTTTCCAGTTTATCTCGGAATTCTTCATTGTTACCGGCTTGAATGGTAGAAAGATTTGAAATCGTATCATAGCGGCTGTTTCTTGAACCGAGCAAAACGCCCCGGAGTACAAGTTCTACCGTTCGGGCAGAAGCGCACCACTGAGTGGTAATTACAGCTGCATCAGATTCAAGTGATTTGATTATTGAATCCAGCTTATCTTTATTTCTGGGGTTCAGAAGATTTTCCTTTAACAATTTAGCAAACATTTCCCCGGTATTTCCCTCGGGAGCCAAGGCATTTTTCATTTGCATTATGCCGACTTTTTGTTTATCCAGTTCAGCGACCGCATCGGTAAGTTCTACCAAATTATCTTTTTGGTAAAAAACACCTTCTACCATAAGTATTTTTAGCAAACGACCGTATTCTGTATACACATTTTCGTAAAAAGCAGATAAAAAGCCCAATACATAGTCATACTTAAAAGAAACACCACCCAATATTCTTGTCCACGGTCTATCTGGTAAAAGAGGAAGACTTTTAAAACCGAAGTGTTCTTTCATGGCTTCTTCGGCAATATTTTTCTTCCTTTCCGCAATCCAAATATCCCATTGACGGTCAAAATTCTTTCTCCAAGAACTTTTATATTTTACAAACCAGTCTTCGCCCCCTTCCGGCTGGGCAGGATACCAAAAGGAATCAAACCACACTATAGAGCCGATAGCTTTTAAGGGCACGGTGTTAATAAACATTTTAATAAGAGAAATACTGGCAGCAGCTTTCTCCATAAAAACCCCTAACTGTTTATCAAAATCTTCTTTATTGTCAGAACCAACCACATTGGAAGAAAATACAAAAAGGGCTTCAAGTACTTCTGTTTGAATAGCCTTACCGTGACACAACACTTTAGCAAATTGGGCAACTTCATTTTTTATGGAATCAAAAGGACAGGACAGGAATTCTCCGTTTTTTGAAAAAGATGCCAATACTCTTTCATAGGGCAACCGTACCAACTGAGCGATCCACTCAGTATTACAAACGGCACTGTACAAACCGGCTCGTTTAACAGCCGGCATACCCTGTAACACAGAGTCCAAATTACGTATCATAGAAAGACGTAACTCACTGGTTACTTCTCGGGAAAAAGGCAATAAAGTGGGATTAATATCTTCCGCTATTTTTTTATTGATTTCCGGGGCAATCAAAGATGACAAAAATACGTAAAATCCACCGGGATCTGATTCATAAGCTTCTATACCGGACTTGAAAAAAGCAGCACATTGAGACAATTGTTCAACCTGATCATGAAACACCTGCAAAAAAAGCCGATTGTGAGTATCTATCAGTCCCGGCTCTTTTCTTTCAATTTCTTTTCCCCGTTTTAACAATAACTGGGCATTGTACAATGTCTTTATGTCGGTATTGGAAAACATCGCCTTTATTCTGAGCCACAAACGAACAAAAAAAGATTCGGATTTAAGCTGAAGCTCTATATCCTGTACGCCTTTCCCGGCTTGCATTTCCACGGAAACCAGAGAATTTTCTTCGGGACTGATAATAGCCTGAACTTTTTCCAGCATGGCAGCCCGTTCAGCAGGACTGAGAGTAATGACCAAATGGTCAAAAGATGACTGATTTTCCATAATGCCTCATTCCAAAATAGTTAAAAATAGCTATCAACAGTAATTATCGGCAGAGTTACCAGATTTCTGCAAAGATAATCAATAACAGCAGATAAACTGTTAAACTCTTTTATAATAAACATACTATCTGTTTTTTAATCCACGTTTGAACTGAGGGATGCGGGCAGAGGCTGTGATATCATAGGGACTTCTGTCCCCTCGTTTTAAGTACTGATATCCCACACCGGCAATCATGGCACCGTTGTCGGTACATAATTTTAAAGGAGGGAAAATACAACGAAGTTCGGAGTGCTCCGCCAATTTTGCCCGTAAGAGCGAATTGGCTGCCACGCCGCCGCCCGCCACAACGGTAGTTAATCCCGTATCTTCTGCAGCCCGCAGTAATCTGCTGAGTAAGATTTTTACCGCCGTATCCTGAAAGGCAGCGGAAATATTTTCCGGTGTTTTTGGAAAGTCCGGGTTCCAAAACTGGTCTATCTGATTTATTACGGCGGTTTTCAGACCTGAGTAAGAAACGTCGTAACGGTGTTCGCCTTTGTGGAGGGAAGGCACAGGAAAGCGGGCGGCGGCGGGATCACCCTGCTGAGCCAACTTATCGATAATCACGCCTCCCGGATAACCGAAACCGTAAAACTTTGCCACTTTATCAAAAGCTTCTCCCGGAGCATCATCCACAGTGGTTCCCAAAACAGTGATATCATCAAAATTTTCTACACGGCAAATAATACAGTGTCCCCCGGAAACAAGAAGTCCTAAATAGGGGTAAGCTATGTCTTCGGATAAATGGGCTGCATACAAATGCCCCAACATGTGATTGACGGCAATAAAAGGTTTATTCAAAGACCAAGCCAAAGTTTTGCCGAAAGTCAATCCCACCAACAGAGACCCCATCAAACCGGGTTTATTTGTTGCGGCGATACCGTCAATATCGTCCATAGAAAGATGAGCCTCAGCCAGAGCCTGTTGCACTACCGGCAAGATCCACTCTGCATGTTTTCTGCTGGCGATTTCCGGCACTACACCCCGAAACTCTTCGTGAAAGGGAATCTGGGTGGCAACAACGTTGCTGATTATATGTCTGCCATCTTCTACAACGGCAGCGGCTGTTTCGTCACAAGATGATTCAATACCCAAGATTTTCATATAAGTCCCCCGGTGTTACAAGAGTGTACCCTTTAGATTTTAGCACAGGATATACTTCTTCCAATAAATTTGCAAGATTGCTGCCGGACCATATATGACCGATCATAATGGCATAACCGTCTCTGTTGGCAACTTTTACGCCTTTAAGAAATTCTTTTAGGATATCTTCTCTGTTAGGGGTATTATCCAAAAAAATATCTCTTTCCAAAATATTCATACCGAATTCCATGGCAACCTGAGAAACAACAGAGTTAGCCGTAGTTCTGGAATCCAAGAAAAAAATGCCGGTATTTTTACACACTTCCAACACTGCACCGATTTTAGGTGCCGATTCAGTTATAAGGGAACCTTCATGGTTGTTCATTCCGACTACAGGCCCGATTTGGGCAATATTTTGCCGTACCACTTCCGCTATTTCGTAGGTATGCATAGTCGGCGTAATTGCCCCCGGTCCCGGGTCTACCTTGAGATTAATAGCTTGCATGGGCTGATGTAAAAGCAGTTCTTTTCCCGCAGCCCTGATTTTTTGTGCCGCTGCCACTGAATTATTCAACTGAGGAAGCACAGCAACCGCAAGGGGAAAGGGTAAGTCTAAAAAGTGTTGCAAGTCAGATAAACTGTAACCGCCGTCATCGAAAACCAAAGCGATTTTGGGGTTTCCTACAGCTTGGGGAATGCCAAAATCTTCCCGGGTTTTATCTGAATCCTGGTCTCCCTGAACTGTAGGGATTTTATCATCTTGACCACCCATAGCTAAAGCGTTGTCCGGGAGACTCTGGGTAACATCGGCAACAGACGTATCGGTTTTGATATCGGATGTACCGGAACTGTCACCGGCTTTGTTAGTACCGGTACTATTGTCTTGTGTCACCTTACCTACATTCGTTGCTGACTCGCTGCCCCTTGTATTATTGCCGGGAACAGGAGAGAAATTGTCTGCAACTGTAGTGCCGGCACCGGCAGAGACTGTAGAACCGGCAGAGGAAATATTTGACGTTGCAGTACCGGTACCAGATTTATTTGTACCGATACCATCTCCTACATCGCTACCCTGTCTTCCAGACGAGTCCGCCGGAGCAGACGAATCACCCTGAAGAGTCAACTCTGTTTTCTGAGTCGCTGTTACCTCTTTTTGAACAGCCCCCCTTGGATCGGAGTAACGGAAGATAGCCACCGTCAAAATCAGCGAACAGACTACAATGATACTGGAAGCCAAAATTGCCACATGAGTTTTTTTGAAAACAACTTTGGGAACCTTTTTTTTTCGGGTAGTAGTTTTCTTGGTACTTTTTTGCCGAGTACTATCTATTTTGGGAGTAGATTGTTCCTGTTTTCTTGTGCCGCTAGCCCGTTGAACATTTTTTTTCTCTTTTGTCTGAGCGTTTTCCTCACTTTTTGGGGAGGAAGTTTCAGGAGATTTTGTTTTTGTTATATCTTTTTTTTCTTCTGACATTATAGTTCCTTTTTGTGTATGAGAGCAAAATATAAAGGCCCTGCTCCCGCAGCCGTATCAGGTAAGATGTGAAACCCTTTGTCTGTTTTTTCCGGAATCGGCAATTCCTGCGTCGGAAGGAATTGTAAAAAAAGCTGTTCATGCTCTGATGGCAGAACAGGCAGTGTATCCATAAATTCCGCATCGTCAAATTTTTTTTCCAGACGAGAAACTACTTTATCGTTTTCTTCCGGAGACAGAGCACAGGTGGCATACAGCAAATATCCTCCGGGAGACAACATCCTGTACCCGGAAGAAAGTAATGCCCACTGACTGACGGACAGGGTTTTTATCCGGGCAGGAGACCATTGATCCAAATAGTGAGGAGAAGTCAACACATGACGTTCCGAAGAACAGGGGGCATCTAAAAGAATTCTGTCGTATACATTATCCTTGTTAAGACACAACTGAGTGCCATCGGTACAAATAGCTTTGACCCGTTGGCGCACTTCTTCCCCAAGATGGTCTTCCAACACCCGCAGCAGACGACCGTATCGTTCCCGAGAACGTTCGTTACAAACAAGCCCAGCATCTTCTTCCATGCGGGAAGCCAATACCAACGTTTTACCACCGGGAGCGGCGCACATATCCAAGATACGGGAAGCCCCTTCTAAAGGCAAAGCCAAGGCAGCACAAACACTACCTATGTCCAGAAAATATTCTTTTCCTTCGGCATAAGTTTTCCAAGCTACACTTTGATTTTCCCGTAACAATGCCTCCTTCAAATCTGGCCATCTGTCTTTAAATATATTGTGATAATATAACTCAAATCCTTCTTTTCCGCGCAACTGCTGGGTAGATGTCTTTTTTTTTGCCACACTATGTCCTTACTGAGGGAATGTATCCTTCCGACTCTCTGTGATTGTCGGCATAAGATTTTCTTCAAATAATATTTCCAAAGGAAATTCCTGCAAACAGAACCAAATGATTTTTCACTACCGCAGAAAGCTTTCCCTAAAAAATCTCCCTAAAGCATACATTAAAGCAGTCGGCAGATCGGTTTACTTGCTAACTGCAATCATCTTTAGATATTCTCCACATCCGTACCGGAAACGTTTTCAATGGCTTCCCAAGCTACCTGCCACAAAGAGTCTTTAGTCGGCGGTACACAAAAACGCTTAGTAGTTCCTCGGTACGGATCTGTAAAAGCCAACCGGAAATTGTGAAGTCTGATCCCTCCTTCCTTTTGAGAACGACGGGCTCCATATTTTACATCTCCTCGAATAACATGTCCTGCATAAGCTAACTGACAACGAATCTGGTGAGTTCTCCCCGTTTTAAGTTTTATTTCAAGAAAATTGTACCGCACTCCGGTTCCTACCAGTCGGTAGTCCAAGGCAGCGTATTTACTTTTAACTGTTTTTTCATCTGTGATTTTAGCCTTTTGTTTTTTTGTATCAAAAATCATGTAGTTTTCCAGGCTATGCCACTCCCCAACAGATAAAACCCCGGGACTTTTTTCTGTAACTGCCATGTACATTTTTTCCGTGTTGTTTTCTCTGAACACGTGAGATAACTGTGTAAAGGCATCTTTTGATAGAGCCAACACACAAATGCCGGAAACGGGAGTATCTAATCTGTTAACACACTGACAAAAATCAATTTTCTGCCCCATGAAATTTTCTATCACGGGTTTTAAAGAATCAGGTAAAGAGATATACCTTTTACCATCGGCATAGGGGTTTTCCGCCCCGGACAGACTTTCACACACCTCTCCCACCCACTTTGTCACTACGGCAAAATTCCTGTCTGCATATAAAATCCTGTCTGTGTTCATAAGTTCCTCAATTGTTTACTTTTTGAAAGCAGCGTTATACAATGCAACACCGGCTTCGTAAGCGTCTGCATAGCTTTTCTCGTCAAAAGAAACAGTAGGTACTGCCTGTACCTGATAATCACCTTCCGTTTCCTTGAATTCTAATAGTCCCATAGCGATTTTTGCTTTAATTATCCGTTGGGCGGCTCTGTCTAATTTCTCTTTAAAAGAAACATCCTCTCTGCTTTTTTCCAACAAAAGCTCCAAAGCGGAATAAAAAAGCTTTTCGGAAAGCATGATCACATCTACACCGGCATCAATAGCCATAATCACAGCTTTTTCCGGGGGAAAACCGTTTTTTTCCAAAGCTGCCATAAAAATGTCATCAGAAAAAATAAGCCCCTGGTAGTCATAGGAATTCCGCACCGTATCTGTCACCCAAAAAGAAGAAAGACAAGCCGGAGTATTACTGTCATAGGCCGACGTTCTGGCATGAGACATAAGAACCCCCAGGGGCCTTACACCTTTAAGAGGCTGTTCGCCGTAGTTATGGTCTAAGAATGAGTCCACATCTTCTGATACAGAATTTTGTTCTTCGGTACCCTGTAGTACCTTTTTGAACAAATTCAAATATTTGTCTGATAATTCCGCCTCAGACAACATAATTTCCGGTAAACCGGAATGAGGGTCCACATTGGTATTTCCCGGAAAATGTTTAACTACCGTACCTATGTTTTCCTGCTGAAAACCTGCAATACAGGCTTTTACATATGTCTCTACATCTTGAGGGGAACCAAAACTTCTTGTACCTAAAAAGTCCCGATTTTCTTCAAAAGAAGCCTCTGCTACGGGAGCCAAGTTAAGATGAAAACCTAAAGCTGCCATTTGCCGCCCTTGTAAACTGTAAAGTTCCTGAGCTTCCTCTGCAGTCATGTTTTTGGCAACAGCAGAAGCTGAAGGTAGCGGAGACGTAATTCCCCGTAATCGGCTTACATCGCCTCCTTCCTGATCTAAGGAAAGATACACCGGTACTCCGGCTTCTCTTGTACAGTATTCCTGCACCGACGCCGTAAAAGCTGCCACCTGTTGAGGGGTATCTGCAATGTTATACGAAAAAAATATGTATCCGCCGGGCACCAGTAGGTCTCCTTCCGGGGTATACTCAAGGGGTACGTACTCTGTATTTCCTTCCAGATTGACTAAAAAAAGCTGACTATACCGCTGAACTTCCGGTAATTTTTCTACAAAGTTTCGTATCGCTGCATCTTTTTTTTCTTCTTGTTGTGCACGGATCTCAGCCTCCGATACTACTGGAACCTCAGGAGCTTCGCTATTTACAGCTACCTCTCCGCTGTCCTCTTTGGAATTTCTGCAACTATACAACAAAACCGACAAAGCAATAGTCAGCAAAAACATGTTCCTTAATTTTTTCATCTTAGTACCTCAAGTGTGCCGAACTACTATACATAAAAAGACAGAAAAAATAAACGGGATAGTTTATAAACTGATTTCTTCTATGACGTGACCTTTTTCCATGGTTACGATTCTGTCAGCCACTAACCGAGCCTCTTCCCGGTCATGGGTAACAAAAATACCGGCAAATCCCAAAGAATCCTGCATTGTACAGATATCTTCAGCCAGACGTTTTCTTAAAGGTGCATCTAAAGCAGAAAGAGGTTCGTCAAACAGTACTAATTTAGGCTGAATAATCAGCGTCCGAGCCAGAGAAACCCGCTGAGCCTCTCCTCCGGAAAGGGATTCCGGTCGCCTTTTTTCAAATCCGGCTAAACCAAAACGCTCTAAAAAGACCGAGGCTTTTTCTCTGCTTTCTTTTTTTCCCATACCTCGGCACCGCAATCCGTAGGCTATGTTGTCATCGGTACGCAAGTGGGGAAACAAACTGGGACTTTGAAACACCATACCTATCTGCCTTTTTCCTGCCGGAACCGGTAAAAGGTCTTGTCCTTCCAACTCCAACACTGTATCTTTGTCCGTATTATCAAAAGGCAACAAACCGGCTATCATTTTAAGTACCGTAGATTTTCCGCAACCGGAAGGCCCCAGCAAAACCACCATTTCACCTTTTTTGACAGTGAGAGAAAATTTAATTTCCAAATCGTAGTTTTCTGAATGCCAGTGTTTTTTTAAGTTTTTTGCAACAAAAAAATCTTCACTCATAGGTTTATGTTCCTGTATGTTCTCTGTTACTGATAAGGAAGACCGGTACCGTCAACAAGGCCAAAATTACCCCACAGGCGCAGGCTTCCTGAAAACGATATGATCCGGCTAAATTATAGGTATACAATGCCAACGTTTCAAATCGGGGAATGCCTAACACCAAAGGTAAAGTGGTGTCTCCGCAACTTAAGGCAAAGCAAAACCCCAAAGCAGACAAAATATTTCTTCGGCACAAAGGTATATAAATTTTGAAAACTCCGTCTAAAGAAAAGGGAGAAAGCAAGGTCGCCCCATTCAGTACATCTAAAGGAATTCTGTCCATAGCACCGGATATTTGACGGAAAGCAAAGGGCCAGTACAGGGAAGCTTGCAAAAGAATCAGCACAGCTACAGTACCACCGGAAATCACCTGAGTTATGCCAAAGGCCAGCACCACAGGCGACACAGCCATAGGCAACAAGGGAATGATCCGACTTGTCATACTTTTTTTTTCCGGATCCAGGATTTTAACAAGACAGGCAAAGGTCAGAGCAACACAAACAGCCAATACTCCGGAAGCAATTCCAACCTTCAAAGTATTTAAAAAGGATACATAAAAACTTTCTCTGGAAAACAAAGCGATAAAATTCCCCAAAGAAATTTTCCCTGTGGTTCCCCCGGAAAACCCCGGAACTTTTTGGCTTAAAGCAGAAAAAAGGATCTGCACAAAGGGCATCAAAAAAAACAGGATAACAAGGAATGCTAAAATCAGAGCCCCCAACTTTTCTGTAAAACCCTGTATTTTCTTTGGATAAAAAGTTTCGGCATCCCAAGCAAGACCTCGGCTTTCCCGGCTTTTTCGTTCCAGTAAGCCGTATAAGAGAAGCACTCCAAAAGCAATAAGAGTTTCCGTCAGTGCCAAGGCAGCGGCTAAAGGGAAGTTTAAAGAAGAACGGGCTGCCTGATAAATTTCTACTTCCAGTACAGTAGTCCCCACACCGCCGAACAAAAGCACTATAACAAAACTGAAAAAGCTGTATAAAAACACTACCATACCGGAAGACGCAATAGCCGGCAGCAGTTGCACCACTGTAATAGTTCTGAAAATACGAAAAGGTGAAGCCCCCAATAAACAGGCAGCGTTATACTCCCGAACGGATAATTGTCTCCATGCATCGTGGCAGGTTTTCATCACCAAAGGAAAATTGTAAAATCCCTGAGCCAATACTATGCCCCACAAAGAATACAAAAACTCTATGGGTGGCTCTTCCAAATTCCACAGAGCCATACACCATCTATTTAAAACCCCTTGCATGCCAAAAAACATAACATATCCCAAAGCCACCAACAAAGGAGGTACACATAGGGGAATAGCAGACAGAGACAGAATAAACTTTTTTCCGGGAAATTGTCTTGTAGCTGTAAAAAATCCTGCAGGAATACCTATAAGTAATGCTACCACCATGGAGAGCAGTCCCTGTTTTAGGGTATACAGGGCAACTTTAAGTACTTTGGAAGAAAACAAAATATTCCACGGAGAGGTCTCTTCCCCCACGTCCGCCGTAAACAAGGGAAAAAAGGCATAAAAAAGAGGCAGAACAAAAAAAGATATAATCAAAAAAAGCAGCACAACAGATACCGCTACAGCCACATAGGTACCGTAACGGTATCCCAAATATCTGCATCTGTCAGATACAGCAGACATATTACAGTGCAAGGAGATTCATAATATTTTCTACGGCTTCAGACAAAGTAGCATTATCCACAGAGAGAGTTTTTGAAGCCTTCAAAGCCACATCATAAGAAGCAGGCATAGTTACAGCAGGATTCACCGGATACATCCATTGAGTTAAGGGTAATACATTTTGAGCCTGCTGAGAAATCAAAAAGTCCAAAAATAACTTTCCCCCCTGAGGATTGGGAGCATTCTTTACCAATCCGGCAGCTTCAATCTGCATTACATGACCTTCCGGGAAAATCAAAGCTTTGTTGTGATCTCCCTCTTCGTATTCCACATGATATGCGGGACTGGTGGTATAGCTGACTACAAGAGGTGCTTCTCCTTCCGTAAACAAACCGTAGCCGGTACTCCAACTGGGAGCCATAGTTAAAATATTCGGTTTTAAAGCCTTCCAGTAATCTAGATACTTGTCTCCGAATACCGCTACCGTCCAAGCCACAAACCCCAAACCGGGAGTACTTGTTCTGGGATCCATTAAGATAATTTTTTTGTTGTACTCGCTTTTTGTTAAATCTTCCAAACAGGTAGAAGCAGGAGTGTTTGAAGTACTGTTGTGGATCATGGCAAAGTAGCTCCAGTCATAAGGAGTAACAAGCCAATCTTCTGTTAGACGCAACTCCTCCGGCACACAGGTATCTGCATGTTCCGGCTTATAAGGCTCCAAAACTTCTGCCGCTACCACTTTGTCCATCATATTATTGTCTACTCCAAGCAATACGTCGGCCTGGGGAGCATCTTTTTCCAACACTGCCTTAGACAAAATCTGTACACCGTCACCCACAGTAACCATAGTACATTTTAGTCCGGTTTGAGCTTCAAAGTCTTTGATCAACTGAGGAGCTGCCCCCCATTCACTGGTAAAAGAGTCGTAAGTGTAAATAACAACTTCCTGCAACCGCTGGGGATCAACAGATGAATTTACATTATTCTTCGGGAAAAGAAGAAAACCAAAAATCAGAATGGCCACTACAAGACCACAAATAATTAGGATAGATGAAAGACGAGAGCTATTCATACTTCCTCCGCCGGCATTATCCGGATCAGGTTGGGTTTTTCGTGCGAAAAACCTACGGGTATATTCTCAGAGTGTAAGAATTCTTACACACACCCCGGTAATGGCTCCAAGTATATATTTTTTTACAAAAACAGGCAAGTCAGGGGATAGAAGAAGCTTCGGCTATATCGTACAACTTAAAATGTCTTTCCAATGTGCAACAATATTGTCTTCCTTAGGTGCAAACCCAGGGAACTTACCTCCCTTCCGTCCGATTATAACCTTCCAAAGAACAAAAAAAGCCCTGTCCGAAACATCGAACAGAGCTTTTATTATCAATAATCAGCTATGACAGTGGCGGTACGAGGGTCAACAAAGCCCCTGTCGCATTTACCCTCTTCTATCAGCCGGCGTACGTTGCGATAAATACACCTGCTGCTATTGCTGACAGCCCGTACAGGGTACACCACCGCATTTACCGTCTTCTATCAGCCGGCGTATGTTGCAATAAACACACCTGCAGCGATAGCTGACAGCCCGTACAGGGTACACAGTCGCATTTACCCTCTTCTATCAGCCGGCGTACGTTGCGATAAATACACCTGCAGCGATAGCTGACAGCCCGTACAGGGTACACAGTCGCATTTACCGTCTTCTATCAGCCGGCGTATGTTGCAATAAACACACCTGCAGCGATAGCTGTCCCGATAACACCGGAAACGTTTGGTCCCATAGCATGCATCAACAGGAAGTTGGATGGATCGTATTCCATTCCTACTTTGTTGGAAACACGGGCTGCCATAGGAACAGCAGAAACACCGGCAGAACCGATAAGAGGATTGATTTTTTGCTTTAAGAACAAGTTCATGAATTTTGCCATTAAAACTCCACCCATAGTTGCTACAGCAAATGCCAATAAACCAAGAGCAATAATACCCAAAGAGTTGGCATTAATAATTTTTTCAGGAGTCATCTGAGAACCTACACCCAAAGAAAGCAAAATTGAAACAATATTCAACAATTCGTTTTCCATGGTTTTTGCCAAACGGTCAACAACACCACACTGCTTTACGAAGTTACCGAAAGCCAACATACCGATAAGTGGTGCAGCAGCAGGCAATAAGAGGATAGTAAGCACTATAAGTACCAAGGGAAACAGAATCTTTTCCGTTTTTGATACGTAGCGCAACTGTTCCATCTTAATTTTGCGCTCTTTCTCTGTTGT
Organism: Candidatus Treponema excrementipullorum; assembly: GCA_018883625.1. GTDB lineage: Bacteria > Spirochaetota > Spirochaetia > Treponematales > Treponemataceae > Treponema_F > Treponema_F excrementipullorum. Next base: position 7,021 of record JAHLFV010000166.1, on the reverse strand, counting down.
AAATAACTTCATAATAGGAGGCTGGATCATCGGAACAAGAGCCATGTAAGAATAGGCAGCAACGGCAATAACTGCCATCATGTGAGGAGCCAATTTACCGGCAACATAAATTGATGTAGGACCGTCAGCACCACCGATAATGCCGATGGCAGAAGCTTCCAACATATTGTAGTCAATACCGGGAATCAGGTTCATCAAAGCTACACCAAACAGGGTAAAGAATACACCAAGCTGGGCAGCTCCTCCCAATAAAGCTGTTTTGGGGTTAGCGATAAGAGGACCAAAGTCCGTCATGGCACCGATACCCATAAAAATCAACATGGGGAAAAACTCGTTTCCTACACCGGCATCATAAATAATGCGCAACATACCGGAACCTTCGTTAAACATACCGGCACCGGGAACGTTTACAAGAATGGTACCGAATCCGATAGGAATCAACAACAAAGGCTCAAATCCCTTGAAAGCACCCATGTAAACGATAAGAAAACCTACAGCCATCATTAAAAGCTTTTGCCAACCGGGAGCAACAATTCCTGCAAAAGGATCTGCTACCTGTACGTGAGCAGGAGCAGGAATTTCTCCGTTAATCATTTGATTGATACCTGTATTCTTCCAAATATTTTGAATAAAGCTCAAAGGATCAATGAAAGGTACATTCTCTGAACCTTTGATAATGGCTGTTCCCATAGTCCTAAAGGAAGCAACTTCTTCGTTATCATTGGCAGCAAAGGCAGTACTAACCATAGAAAGTACCAAGGCAACCCCTAAAATAACAGTCATTGCCTTTAATACCTGCTGCTTCATTGCATTAGTCTTATTAAGCATCTTACCACCCGAATTATTTAATTTCTGCAAGAGGTTGTCCTGCAGTAATCTGAGAACCGGCAGTACACAGGAAATGAACAGTACCGTTTGAAGTAGCTTTTACTTCCAGTTCCATCTTCATAGATTCAATCATGATGATTGTATCACCGCTTTTAACAGATGCACCTTCTGCAGCAACATTTTTAAGCAATGTACCTGCAACGGGAGCAGCAACAACTGCACCACCGGTAGGAGCTGCGGGAGCGGCTGCAGGTGCCGGTACGGCATTAGCTACAGGTGCCGGTGCGGCATTAGCTACAGGAGCGGCAACAACTGCACCACCACCGATATTGGCAATTACCTGTCCGGCAGTGATCTGTGTACCGGGCTGTACAGTGTATGTAATAGGACCGTCGGCAGTAGCTTTTACTTCCAGTTCCATTTTCATGGATTCAATCATAATAACAGTGTCACCCTTCTTTACAGTGGAACCGGCAGGTACAACGTGTTTCAGCAATGTACCTGCAACGGGAGCAGTAATATCTGCACCACCGGAAACAACGGTTGCCACGGGGGCAGCTGCACTGGGAGCAGCAAAAGATACATTGTAAGCTGTTCCGTTTACAGTTACGTTCATAGTGTCACCGGCAGGGCCTGTTGTTACATTGTAAGCTGTACCGTTTACAGTTACAGAGTAAGAACCACCATTGGAAGATGTTGTAGCAGCCTTCTTTACAACAAAGGAATCTGAAGAAACAGGACCATTTGCTCTTTCTTTGAAGAATTTAGGAGCTACTTTGGGGAACATAGCATAAGTCAATGTGTCTTCTTCTGAACCGTTTCCGCCGTTAGCTTTGGCTTCTTCAACCATTTTATCCCATTCGTTAGGAATAAGATCTGCAGGACGACAAGTAATAGCTTCTTCCATGTTGTTCTGCTTCAAAGCTTCTTTTAACAAGTCAGCATTTACGGCAGCAGGTGTTTTTCCGTATTTACCTGTTACCAAGTCTCTTGTTTCCTGAGTTAAACGGGCATACCGACCGAACAATACGTTAAATACAGCCTGAGTTCCAACAATCTGACTTGTAGGTGTAACAAGAGGAATATATCCGCAATCTTTCTGTACAATCTGAATTTCTTTTAAAACGTCGTCGATTTTGTCGGAAGCTCCCTGTTCTTTTAACTGATTTTCCAAGTTGGAAAGCATTCCGCCGGGAACCTGAGAAGCAAGAATACGTGTATCTGCACCCAAGAAACTTGATTCAAACTTAGCATACTTTTTGCGAACATCACGGAAATAAGCTGCAATTTCCAACAAAGTATTCAAATCAAGACCGGTATCCATATCTGTACCTTTCAACATTTCAACTACAGTTTCTGTAGGACTGTGAGAAGTACCCATAGACATGGAAGAAATAGCGGTGTCAAGCACATCGGCTCCGGCTTCTGCAGCTTTGAGCAATGTTGCCACTGACAATCCTGTTGTTGCATGGGTATGGATTTCCACCGGAATATCAACTTTTGCTTTGATAGCTTTTACTAAATCATATGCTTCAAAAGGTTTCAGCAAACCTGACATATCTTTGATACAAATTGAATCTGCACCGAAATCTGCATAGGATTTTGCCAAATCGGCATAAATTTCTTTTGTGTGGTACGGAGTTGTTGCATAAGAAATAGCCATTTGAACATGCTTACCTGTTTTTTTGGCAGCATCGGTAGCCCGTTTTAAGTTACGGGGATCGTTACAGGCATCAAAAATACGGAATACGCCGATACCGTTTCTTGCGGCAGCCTCTACGAATTTATCTACTACGTCATCTGCATAGTGACGATATCCCAACAAGTTTTGGCCTCGTAACAACATCATGATAGGTGTGTTAGGTAATGCTGCGTGAAGTTTTCTTAAGCGCTCCCAAGGATCTTCATTCAAGAAACGGATACAAGAATCGAAAGTTGCACCACCCCAACCTTCCAAACTCCAGTAACCGATAGAATCCAATTTATTGCAAATAGGCAACATATCTGCCGTTGTCATGCGTGTTGCATGAAGTGACTGGTGGGCATCCCGCAACACCAAGTCGGAAATCTGAACCTTCTTAGCCATGTGTCTCTCCTAATTAACTTTGTTTTTCCTTAATAGCAGCTGCAATAGCAGCAACTACGGCACCATCATTTCCCGCAGATGGAGTACCAGATGGTGTGACTGTTTTTTCTTCTTCCCTATCTAACTTCAAAGCGTGAAGAATCGTGTGAGTTAAATTCATAAACACTATGAGTACAATGAGGAAGGCAAAAACAACACCCATTCCCAACAAGGTCAAAAACAAACTTTGTTGGAGCATGTCTAGTATTGTCATATATCCTCCAAGATAACATATAAGTAGATTTTCGGTGTAATTATAGTAGAAAGGAATACTTTATTCAAGATTCAGAGTTTTTAGAAGGAATATAAAAGGGAAAATTAACAGGAAATTTATAAAAAGGTACAAAAGAAGCCCACTACCCGTATAAGGAACCGGCGAACCTCTGCAAAAACCGTTTAAATAACCGGCACCCAGCTCATAAAACAGCACCGGTGCCGGCAGTTACTTGTACCGGAACACAACTAGGAAAGCCATGTTCCTGTCATATCAAAATAATTTTTCTCCGGGTCAAAAGCCGGATGTTTTTTATCTTTTTCCGAAAGCACCGGCTCAATATCTTTATCGGCACCGCAAAAAGTTGTCATGGGAGTTTTCCAGTCAATCCCGATAAGAGGGTCATTCCACATAAGCCCACCTTCTCCGGAGGGATCGTAAAAATCGGTACATTTATAGGCAAAAACGGCTTCTTGGCTCAACACGTAAAAACCGTGAGCAAATCCTTGAGGGATGTAAAACTGATTCCGTTTATCCCCATCCAAAATAACGCCGTAATACTTTCCAAAAGTTGCAGAGCCTTTCCGTAAGTCCACCGCCACATCATACACCTGACCGCTCACAGCCTGCACCAATTTTCCCTGGGGATGCTTTGTCTGAAAATGCAATCCCCGTAAAACTCCCTGCACTGATTTGGATTGATTGTCCTGTACAAACTTCATAGTCAACCCGGCAGCAAAAAAATCCCGCTCACTGTAAGTTTCTAAAAAGTAGCCCCGGTTATCTCCAAAAAGCTTCGGTTGAATTTCGTATAACCCTTCTATTATGGTACCCGCCGCCGTGGCACATGTTTTAAACTCAAAAGCCATAACTCACTCCTACATTACCGAATAACAGTTTGGGCAATAAACTTTAGATATTCCCCGTACTCTGTTTTATATCCTGCAGCCAATACCAACAATTCTTCTTTGGAAATCCACCCCTGACTGTAGGCAATCTCTTCGATACAGGAAACGTACAACCCCTGACGTTTTTGAATAGTAGCGATAAAGTTTCCGGCCTCCAACAATCCGTCGTAAGTACCGGTATCAAGCCACGCCATACCTCGCCCTAACAGTTCCACAGAAAGCTCTCCCGCTGCCAAAAATGCATTGTTTACAGAAGTAATTTCTATCTCTCCCCGGGCAGAAGGCTTTACGTTTTCTGCAATGGACACCACTTTGTTACTGTAAAAATACAAACCGGGAACAGCATAATTGGACTTAGGCTTTTTGGGTTTTTCCTCTATGCCCAACACCTTGCCGTCAGAGTCGAATTCCACCACACCGTAGGCGGTAGGGTCCTTTACCGGATACCCAAAGATAACGCTGCCTTTGCCGGCTTCCACCCGTTCCCGGGCCTTGGCTAAAGTTTGGGTAAAACTCTGTCCGTAAAAAATATTGTCTCCCAATACCAAAGCAACGCTGTCATCTCCGATAAACTTCTTTCCTATTATAAACGCATCTGCCAAGCCCCGGGGAGACTCCTGAACAGCATATTCAAACTTCATTCCCAACCAAGAACCGTCAGAAAAAAGCTGCTCAAAACAGCCGATATCCCGAGGAGTGGAAATAATCAACACTTCCCGAATACCTGCCAACATCAACACAGACAGGGGATAATAAATCATGGGTTTATCATACAAAGGCAAAATCTGCTTTGATACCGCCTTGGTAATAGGATACAGTCGTGTTCCGGAACCGCCGGCTAAAATTATTCCTTTCATGTTACCGCCCCTGCTCTTTGTAATTTTTTTCTATCCAGTTCTTGTACTCACCGCTGAGAATATTTTCAATCCATGAAGTGTTTTTTAAGTACCATTTTACCGTTTCTTTCAGGCCTTCCTCAAAAGTCATTTTTCGCTGCCAGCCTAACTCATTTTTTATCTTTGCGCAGTCAATGGCATAACGTTTATCGTGACCGGGACGGTCTTTTACATAGGTGATAGTCTTTTCGATTTCTTCAACGGATTTGCCTGTTTCTTTTGCAGTCAACTCAATCAATTTATGCAGCAACTTTATGTTTTGCCACTCGTTTTCTCCGCCGATGTTGTACTTTTCTCCCCGTTTTCCTTTGTTAACAATAAGCCACACAGCCCGATTGTGGTCTTCCACATAGATCCAGTCTCTGATATTGTCACCTTTTCCATAGACGGGAAGATTTTTTCCCTCTTTGATATTGGAAATCATCAAAGGTAGGAGTTTTTCAGGGAATTGATAGGGACCGTAGTTGTTAGTACAGTTGGAAAGGGTAATGGGCAGTCCGTAGGTGTGATGGTACGCCATCACCAAGTGGTCGGAAGCTGCCTTGGAAGCAGAGTAAGGACTTCTGGGGTCATAGGGAGTGTCTTCTCTGAAATAACCTGTTTCTCCCAAGGAACCGTATACTTCGTCGGTAGAAACGTGGTGGAACAACACATCATTTCTCATGGAACCGTCCTTTGTCCAATACCGTCTAGCAGCTTCCAGCAGGGTAAATGTTCCCGTTACATTGGTTTTCACAAAGGCTTCCGGTCCCAAAATAGAACGATCCACATGGCTTTCTGCCGCAAAATGAATTACCGTGTCGATATTGTAGTGCTCAAAAATACGTGTTATTTCTTTTGAGTCGCAAATGTCTGTTTTTTCAAAAAAATACCGCTTTCCGCCGAATTCAGCCTCTACATCGGCTAGGTTTTCCAAGTTACCGGCATAGGTAAGACAGTCTACATTTACCACGGTACCGGAAAAATCAGCATCGTTAAACAAATCCCCTTCTGCCGTAGATTTACCGAAAAGGTAACGGATAAAATTAGAACCGATAAAACCGGCTCCTCCGGTAACAAGAATATTGTGCGGTGTAGCCATACAAAAGCTCCTTACATGCAGTTATAAAAATATGTCTATAGTATACACTATAATGCAAAAGAAAACAGCAGAAAAACAAGAAAAATGCGGTTTAAGTAGCAGATACCGTTGGTTCTGCAATGGTGACTGTAGGAATCGGTCTGTGTAACAGGAGTACTAAACGGGGATGTGAGGGGGAACTGTAGATTTTGCAAATCAAGATTCAGGAAAACATTTTTTCATTAATGCCTGTTCATTGTTTGAAATACCATATTTTGATGCTATTCTCCGCCAATTTTTTTGTACAATCGAAAATATCTCGGTTAACCTTTCTGTTGCTGTATCAAAATCCATAGCATAGTACTTTGCGGTTTCCAACAGTAGAGAAGTATCTTTAGCACTGTTATATTCGTCTATATTCAGTGAAAGTTCACTACGATACAACGAGGGGGTAATATCAAAAAGAGGAGATAATTCCCAAAAATTGTTTTTCAGTAAAAATCCGTGATTTCTCAAATGGTCATCGGTATTAGAAACAGCCATATTAAATGCTATTCTACTCCATAATTCGTATAAGTCTTTTTGAGGTTTACTGCTATTCTGTTTTATAAACTCAGCAATATCAAGGTAACTGGCACTATCACCGTCAATTTTTCCCAACATAGTCATTGCCGAAGTGAAATGAATTCTCCCATAGTTTCCATCTTTCATGTTTCTATCAAACCGTTTACTTAAAAAACAGGACGAAAGGCTATCAAATTCAATATACATACTTTCCGGCACATCCAAGCCAACCATTGCAGCCAATTCGTTTAAAGTTTTTTCCCATGCCGGTACATGAAATTCATCATTTCTAGAAGAAAATTTCGCTATCCAAAAGGCCCCGTATTCATCTTTTACCGAAGATTTCGGTCGTGCACCTCCCAATGAAGAGCCGGGAACAATTAACTGTTTAATCCATTTTTTTTCATAGGGATCTTTATTGTCTTC
>JAHLFV010000165.1 GCA_018883625.1 Candidatus Treponema excrementipullorum | reverse complement strand
GTATACAATAACGAAAAAAAATACGAAGATTTAGGAAATTTGGATTTTTCAATTCCCATCCGTGGTATAGGCATGGGAATTGCTTTTGAAGGTAGTGGATTTCTAGGTTCCATACAGTTTTCATCAGAGATGAAAATGAAGCTGTCTTTAGAAAAAGACGGGAAACTCATTATACATTCATATCCTCCCTCTTCTTCTGTTAAAAATATTTGGATCTCTATTGTTGCCAAAGAATTTGATGTTCAGGAATCTTCCGTATTTATTGATAGCGATTTCGATATTGACGCAGAACCTTTGCATCCGGCCGGTTTTTTTGGCAATATTGGTGTTATGACCAGCCTGCTGAGGAAATGCTGTACGGCTATAAAGAAAAAGCGGTTTCGTCAGGCTCTACCCATTACAGTTTCAAGAGGTATTACTCGAGGGCAGAAAAAACAGTGGGATCCTGATACTTTTACCGGAAATCCTTTTTTGTCAACATCAATGGGAGCTGCCGTTGTAGAGCTTGAAGTTGATGTTACCACCTACGAACTAGTTTTACGGTCAGTGTGGATAACCATTGAAAGCGGTGAGATCTTCAACAAAGAGAAAGCCGGTGCTGTTGTGAAAACTGCTGTTCGTCAATGTTTAAAAGAATTAGTAGTAGGTGAAGAATTGGAATGTGAGAATATATATGTGAATTTTATAACCAGTAGTGAAGAACCTAAGCAATTGGGAACAGTGGTATATTCTTCTTTACCGGCTGCTTTTGCAGGTGCCGTAAGTCAGGCATATAATGTTCCCATTCTATCCTTGCCAATACATATGGATGAGTTATTGGAGCGCAGTCTAAAGAGATCTCATTCGTCTGAAATACAATGTCACATAGAGGGGGTACAGGATGAAAGTTCCTCTGACTCTTAACGGAGAACAGCAGATTTGGGAAATAGATAACAGGGTTATTTTGGTAGATGTTTTGCGACAAAAAAAATTGTTATCTGTTAAATGTGGTTGTGGCACTTTGAATTGCGGGGCTTGCACAGTTTTGATGGACGGGAGGGCTGTGCTATCCTGTGTTATACCCGCTGTGGCGGTTAAAGATTCTACCGTTGAAACCTTGGAGTACTGCTTAAAAACACCTTTGTGTTCTGTTATTTTGGATGCCTTTGCAAAGATGAATATACAGCTTTGTGGATACTGTAATGCAGGAAAGATTTTAACAGCTTATAGTTTAATTAATTTGTATCAGCGACCCAGTAGACAGTTGATTTATGATTATGTAAAAGAATTTAATTGTTTATGTACGGAAACAGATATTCTTATCCAGGGTATTATTTTGGCAGCCAACACTTATTGGTCTCAAAGGGGAAGAGAGTTACATTATGGAAACTTCTAGTACCGTTTTTTATGCCAATAATTTGACCGATATCTTGTATCAGCTTAAAAACGTTTCCCGGGTGGAACTTTGTGCCGGTTGTACAACTTTTCAACAGTTGCCACCTATAGCTCTCATTATTCGAAATGTGGAAGAATTAAAATTCATAGATAAACGGGAGCGGTTTGTTGAGTTTGGTGCTTCTGTGCCTCTGTCTGTTATTTTGGATTTGGGACAAAAACGCTTACCTTCGTTTTTTTACGAAGCAGTAAAAAGTATTGCAAATCCCTTTATCCGCAATATGGCAACTATAGGCGGCAATATCTGCAGAACAGATGTGCGGGGTACTCTCTATGCTCCTCTTTTGGCTTCCGATGCTTCACTGGATTTCAGAACCGCCAACGAAGTTATTACTATACCCATGACTAAATTTTTTGGAATACCTAAAGGTGGTTTTCTTACAAAGATCCGTCTACCTTTGGAAGAATGGGATATATCTGTGTTCCGTCAGTTAAATCCGGTATTGCGACTGAATGAAAACAGCGCATCCTTCGTTTTTTTAGCAAAGACGGAAAAGGGAATTTTGTTAAAGATACGAATTGCTCTATGTGGTTTGATTCGATTTCGTAGCGGAGATTTAGAAAGTCGTCTTTTGTCTTCCAAACTTCCTCTGTCAAAAAAAACAATAGAAGAAATTTTAGAATTAGCAGGGAATAAATTTGATAAAGAAGCTAACGAATTTATGCTCACTACCGATAGGGATTATTCTCAAACCTTTTTTATTTTAAGAGTGAAATTTCTCAATGTATTAAAATATTCCCTGTATTTGCTCACTTAAATGCTGTTGTTTTTCAAGATTTTTACTTTCACTAAGAGATTTTTAAGATGCTATAAAAGGTAACACTATAGATGTGTACGGCATCAAGAATAAAAAAAAGACCGGCTCGAGCCGGTCACGCCATCAGGCTTTCAGGTGTGCAATGGGTGGGAGGGGATATGCACACCCAATACTTAACTATCGGCAGAATATCAAAAATCTTTAATGGGTTTTAGGGGGTTTCTTCTATATCTACATCCAATTGTGCATGAATAGTGTAGCTTCGTCCATTCATTGCCTGAAGGACTTTTACCACTTCGTAGTCTCCTACGACAATTCTAATGGAATGTTCTCCTTGACTGATTATCATCTCTTTAGTCGGTTCTTCAACAAGGATATTATCAAGGTAGATCTGTGCACTATTTGGAGCCACAAATTGCAATGTAGGAGCCACATCTCGTAAAGCAACCGTTATCTGTGTGGTTTTTGCCTGTTCTATGGTAAATGTCCTTGTTTCATTTCTGTAAGAGTCAGACACTATGGATACATAATGAGGGCCTGAGGTCAAAATAATTCTGTTGTTATCCAGAGTTACCTGTTTGTCGTCTATATACACCGTATATGGAGCCTGAATTACTTCGTTGTTTTGATTAAGGGGATATTGTACCTCTAAGGACATAATTCCTTTATTTTGATATATAGGCTTCACCGTTATGCTAAAATTTTCCGAGTCATAGTTCTCCGGAATTCCTTTCATTACCAGTTGAAATCTTAAAAAAACAAAGGGTGACTGCAAATCATAAACAAGCGGTAATGTTTCCGTGTAAGGATCTTTACTTTTATCATACTCTATGAGAGGAATAGTAAGGATCATACTCAATTTACTAGGAATAACATCTAAATACTGTTGTGTCCCTGTGTAGTCTATTGTTTTTTTTGTTGGAACGGGAGTGACGTCCGTATATAGAGAATAAGCTACAGAGCCTCTGTATCGGGAAATAACTTCAGGAATCTTTATTTCCAATTCTATACCTTGCAAAAATGTTGTATCTTTGGGCAACTTTATGGCCAAAGCATCATAAATTCCTGCTGAACAAACAACTGTTCCTGATGGAGGAACTTCAACTTCAACGGTTTTTCGTACCCGAAAAGAGTCGCCGTATATACGGCCTGTACATATAAAAAAAATCAGTAATAACGGGAAAATATAATATGTTTTTTTCATATCAACCTCAAATGGAAGGCAATAACCTTCTTGGATCCTGCGCCGATCCGTTTACCCTGATTTCAAAATGAAGATGGGGCCCCGTAGAGGCACCTGTACTTCCTACTTTTCCTATAATGTGACCTTTGTTTACTTTCTCACCTGTTTCTACCTCTATAGCGGATAGGTGAGCATACACACTTTGGGTTTTGTTGTCATGATCTAGAATTATATAGTTTCCGTAAACATTGTCTACCCCGGCAATAGCCACTGTACCGGCTTTACAAGCATATACTGAGGAGCCCATGGGTGCTGCCAAATCTATCCCTTTGTGAAAATGTTCCATACCGGAAATAGGACTTTCCCGAATACCAAAATCGGAGGTCAATACATGACTGTCGAGAGGAATTCTCAATGTTGTGTCAAGAAAATAAGCTCTCTCGGTGGGAGTAAGACGTTCCTCGTTAAAATATTGATATATTCTTCCTGAAATGTTGTACCAGTTTGTGTTTGTTTCGTCGTAAAGCCGAGACTTAACCAAAATTCCTAAATTTGAAGTGGGATCTTTTGGGACAAAAAGTCCGGGAGCATTTGGTAATAAAAGGGTTTTTCCTGTAAGAGGAGTATCATGGGAATCTATTTGATTGATTATGGCTATTTCTTCATAGGGAATAGAACATCGAGCTGCAATAAGAACCAATGTGTCTTCATTCGTGACTGTATATTTGTAAAAACCTACAACATAATCACGCCTGGCAGCTATGTCTTGATAAGACTTCTCTACCTCTTTCATGTACTGGATAAATACCTGATCCCGGGGATTTAAGGTTGGAATGTGTTTTATCATATCCACATGAACAGAATATTCCTGTGCTGATGCAGCAACAATACAGCAACAAAAGAGAACTACAATACAGATATTTTTATCAATCTTTTTTACCCATTCCAAAGGCTAAAATTCCATATAAAAAAGCTACCAAAAGCAAAAGCAAAAGCGCAAGGGCAACCTTATTGATCAATACAAGGTACAGAACACCTACAACACCTAAAAAAACAAGAACAACTTTTCCGACTTTAAGAAAAAATCGGGAATAGTGTGCTTTTAACTGTTGAGTGTCTGACTCCTTTGTAAAAAACAACTTAATACTACGGAAAGCAAAAAAAACTACACCCAAGGCAACAAGTGTAAGAACAAAAAAAGTATACATCTGAGGTTGGGAGACTGCAAACTTCCACAGTGGCAACACTATCACCAAAGCAAACAATCCGCACAACAAGAACAATCCCATAACTTTGATCAGGGATAAAAACAACTTTCCGTACCCGGCAAAAATATTTTTTAATAACATTCCAGAACACCAAAATAAAACAGGCTCACTGAGAAGAATCAAACATGCCGAACACATCCGACAAGAAACGAATCACTCTCAACTGAACCTGATTTTAAAACAGAAAACTTATGCCTGGCTGATAGCTTCTGTCGGACAAACACCTGCACATGTACCACAATCTATACATGTACCTGCATCGATTTCTCTTTTTCCGTCCACTTCGCTGATTGCTGAAACAGGACATTCAGGTTCGCAAGATCCGCAGTTAACGCAAGCATCAGAAATTTTATATGCCATGTTGACACCCCCTATAAAGTATATGACACGATGATAACATAAAAAGTATTAATCCGCAAGAGATAATATCCCCGCTTTTAATAGCTTTTTTTTAATTAAGTGGTAAAAATCAAAAATCTCTATCGAATGGGAGAAAATTACCTATCTAAAGGCTTTAAGTATTTCCTCCAGATTGTATTCCATGGCTCTGATATACGCATCTTGATTCAGCTCTCCTGTTACGGTGGAATTCAAATAATAAAGTGGAATATCTGCTTCTGAACTTATGATATCTGCACTGTCTGTGGTTTGGTCTTTTTCTACAAAAAGTACCGGCTTTTTTCCGTCATTTTTTAACTGAGTAAGTTTTTGTATCAATTCCGATAATTCTTTGGGACTGGGTTCATGTCCGTGATCTGTTTCCACATTTTCCACAATATGCAGTCCAAAGTCTTGGGCAAAATAGGGGAACGCTTCATGAAAAGTTACTATCGGAATGTCTGAAAAAGATGTCAGAAGATTGTTCATTTTGTCGTACAAATTCTGTAACTTTTGGATGTAGGTTTTTGCATTATTCTGATATAATGCTTGATGATCCGGGTCAAGTTCGGACAAAGCTGTTGCAATGTGGTCAACTTCGTACATGGCTCCTTTTAAAGATACCCAGACATGGGGATTATCTTCCAATAAAGGGTACCCCTGTGCCGCTTCGATTATTGGACAATTTTTTTGACTTTCCAAAACTTTTTCTAGAAAATCTTCCATGCCGGCTCCATTGGCTACAATTACATCACTGGATATAATTGTTTTCATATCTGCCGTGGATAATTGGTAGTCGTGAAGACATCCTGTTTCTGCAGGAGCCAAAAGTTTTAACTCAATGTCTGGAATATTTTCGGTAATATTAAGTAACATGATGTACATGGGATAAAAGGTTGCAGTCACCACCAAGTGGTCATTTGATTTTTCGTCTTTTGCGGAAGTCTCTTCCCTTTTACAACCGAATACGAATGTTACAATCAAGGCAATGGCAACGTAAAAAAACGCACTGCAAGGTAGAATCTTTTTTTTCATGGGATAAATATAATGATTATTATCAAAATTGGCTACCTACAATACCGAAAAAAACGTAACAAACACGTGTACACACGTACTAACAACATAGAATGGAAGTATTGCGTTTTAGGGATAAAAAAGTTTGAACCGTAAGTTCGAAAATTATGCATAAAAAACTGCCTGTGAAGTATAAGTCACAGACAGTTTTTATTTTCTACAAATTCAGATTGTAAAAAACAGTATTATTTTTTACCGGCCTGTACCAGAGTTACTGCAACTGTGGCAACAATGTCTTCTGCAGAACAACCCCGTGACAAATCGCTGATGGGTTTTGCAAATCCCTGCAAGAAAGGACCGTACGCATCTGCTCCGGCAAGGCGCTGTACCAGTTTGTAACCGATATTTCCGGCTCCCAAGTCCGGGAATACCAAAGTGTTTACTTTACCGGTAATGGGGCTACCGGGAGCTTTCTTTTCCGTTACGGAAGGAATAAGAGCGGCATCAGCTTGCAATTCTCCGTCCAACAATAATTCGGGAGCCTTTTCTTTTGCCAGTTGCACTGCTTCCTGAACTCGCAGAACATTTTCGTCTTTTCCGCCGGAGCCCTTTGTGGAAAAGGACAACATAGCCACAACCGGTTCTGCACCGATCATCTGTCGGCAAGAGTCGGCGGCGGACACTGCAATATCTGCCAATTGCTGGGAATTAGGCACGGGAATTACGGCACAGTCTGAGAAAATCATCAGTCCGTCTGAACCCCATGCACTGTTGTGTGTATCCATAACAAAGCAAGAAGAAGCTGTCTTTGTTCCGGGAGCTGTTCCGATAATGGTGAGTCCTGCCCGCAAAACATCTGCAGTGGAAGAAAGGGCTCCGGCAACCATAGCGTCTGCCTTGCCTTTTCGAACCATCATGGCACCGAAACGCAAAAAGTGTTTAATATCTTGAGCTGCCTGTTCGGGAGTCATACCCTTTTTCTTTCTCAGTTCATAATACTCATTGGCAAAATCACCCAACCATTCTGATGTGGTAGGATCCAGTAAAGTAATACCATCAGTAGATACTCCTTTTTCTGCGGCAACTTTTTTGATTTCTTCAGGATTACCCAAAAGAATTACTTCTTTTGCCAGTTTTTCTGCCAAAATCTGTGTTGCAGCTCTGATGGTCCGTTCTTCTGTTCCTTCCGGCAATACAATACTGTTTTGATATTCTACTGCCTTTTTTTTCATCTCTGTAACAAAATCCATAGATTGTTCCCCTGTATATTTGAACTATTATTGTATAGCATAGACCTATCCTACAATTTTATCAAGTAAAAAAAATAATTTCCATTATCTTTACAAATATTACTTGTTGGTGATAAAATCACCCATCTTTTTTTTGGGAGGGTTCCTATGTCTGACCTTGTTATTCCTCAAAACTATAGTCCTGTTTTGTCTGTCAAAGAGACAGAGCATGCCATCGTAATGATAAAAGATTTTTTTCAGTTGGCTCTTTCTACGGAATTGAATTTGACCCGGGTCACAGCCCCTCTTTTTGTGCCTCAGGGTACAGGATTAAACGATGATTTGAACGGGGTGGAAAGAGCAGTTTCTTTTCCTGTAAAAGATATGGATGATGCACCCATGGAAATTGTTCATTCTTTGGCAAAGTGGAAGCGGGTTAAAGTGACGGATTTAAGACTGGGAGCCGGTTTCGGTATTTATACAGATATGAACGCCATTCGTGCCGACGAAGAGTTGGACAATGTTCACTCTTTGTATGTGGACCAGTGGGACTGGGAGATGGCTATCAGGGAAGAAGACAGAACCGTGTACTATTTGCGGGAAGTGGTTCGTTCTATCTTTCGTTGTCTGAAACGGACAGAATTTTTTATCTATGACAGATATGACAAAATCAAACCTATTTTGCCGGACGATATTACTTTTATTTACGCTGAGGATCTGCAAAAGGCCTATCCCGATAAAACTCCCAAAGAACGGGAAAATATTGTAGCGGAAAAATACGGTGCCGTATTTGTAGTAGGTATCGGTGGCGATTTGGCCGACGGAAAGCCTCACGATGGTCGTGCTCCCGACTATGATGACTGGATCACGGAATCCGGTGACGGTCATCGGGGATTAAACGGCGATTTAATCGTTTGGAACCCGGTACTGAATTGTGCCTTTGAATTGTCCTCCATGGGTATTCGTGTTTCTCCTCAATCCTTGGAACAACAATTGGCTTTGAGAAATTGTACTGACAGAAAAAAGTTGTATTTCCACTCAAAACTTTTAGCCGGAGAATTGACTCAAACTATGGGTGGCGGTATAGGACAATCCCGTCTGTGTATGTACTTTTTGAGAAAAGCTCATATCGGAGAAACGCAGGTAAGCGTATGGCCTGAAGTCATGCGGGAGCAATGTCGCCAGGTGGGTATTCCTCTATTGTAGAATTGTAGAATAAAACTGGGGTAAGACCGAGATCAAATCAGGGTGATCCTGGAATACAACTGGAGGATAGATTTGGCAGTACCAAAAGAGTACCGTTTTTCAGCGAAAGAGCTTTCCGATTTGTCAAAACTGCCGGAGTTGGGTGTTACAAGCTTGCGTGTAGACGATGATGCCATAACCGGCAGTAAAAACAGCTTTTTGTTTTTTTTGAAACAGGCTGTTGAAAAAGCTCCGGAGGTTTTTTATACGTTCTATGTGGACTACGGAGTTTTTGACAAAGAAATATGTGCTTTTTTGACAGAGCTTTCTGTTTCCCTACAAATCGTGCTGACAGAAAAATCACTGGCAGACAGCAAAAACTTTCAGCGAAAAATTGAACTATTGAATAGAAACGGGGTGGTTTTTGGTTTTGATC